>NZ_JAKFZM010000019.1:0-97774 GCF_021654205.1 Leisingera sp. MMG026
ACGCTCAAACTTTTCCTTAGCCATTCCTTAGGCGCCCTTTTGAAACAGGGGTCATGCATTGACCCGGTTACCTCTGCGCGGGCGGATTATTTGGTTTGAGCGGAAAAATCAACCCGTTCCTGCTTGACGAAGGCGGAAATCGCAAGGCTCAGCCGGCTGGCGCAGGCGCGGCGGCATCCGCAGCAGCTCCGCTTCCGGAACCTGCCGCCGGACGTGGCGCAAACCATCCCTCGTCCTCGTGCTGCTTAGCCATCCATTCTTCCACCTTGTCGGCAATATTGACCGCGAGGCCCTGGATTTGCTGCTCTTTGGTGCGGGCATGGCCGGATCCCAGCAACGCGCTTTCGCCGGTGGTGCTTTCAAAGATCTCCATCTGGTGCTTCTTGGCCAGGAATTTCTTTGCCGCAACGTCATAGACAAAGACATTCACCACCACCGCGCTTTTGGGGGAGAACAGCACCGGCACGCCGGGCGGTGCCAGCATGAAACCCTCCAGCGTAACCGCCACATCATATTCCTGCGCCCCCTGATAGCGGCGCAGGCGGGTTTCCAGGGCGTTCTTCATCGCCGCATCCCATTCGCTGTGTTCCGCATTGCGGGACAACGGCCATTGCAGCGCTTTTTCGGTGTAGACATGCGTTACCCGTGCCTGAAAAGCGCCAAGGTCCTCGGGCGCTTCGTCCAACCGGGTTTCACCGCAGGACGCGAGCAAGGCCAGCGTGGCCAGAATGGAAAGAAAGCGGATCATGGAGCCCCCCAAGGAAATTCGACACCGCCCAGATAGCCGGGCACGGCACAGCGGGTAAAGAGGTGGAAACAGCCGCCCCCCGCGCGGGTGGCGCGGGGGGCACAGGCAGGCAGCAGGTTTCAGCCGCCTTATTTGAACTTGTAGTCGCGCGGGAAGCCATGCGGCGGGCGTTTGCCAACGCCGGCCCGCTTGCCCAGCCACTGGCCAAGGTCTGTTTCGTGGCGGGTCTTGCCACCACCCATTTCCCATTTGAGCCCATCATCCCAATTGAAGGTCGTGATGTCGCTGAGACCGCCGTCCAGTTCCAGCGAACCCTGCTTGCCGCGGGCCATGTTGTATTTCTGCAGGCGTACGCCCTTGCCGCGGGTGAGCTCCGGCATTTCCTCGACCGCGAAGACCAGGAACTTGCCGTTTTCCGAGACAATGGCGACGTGATCGCCTTCGACCGGGATACAGATCTTGGCGTGATCGTCATCCTTGACGTTCAGCACCTGCTTGCCGCTGCGGGTCTGCGCGACGATTTCCTTCTCTGCGCAGATAAAGCCGTTGCCCGCATCGGATGCAACAAGCAGCCGGCCTTCGGGATTGTGGATCAGCAGGTCGACGATCTCCACCTCGTTGGGCAGGTCGACCATCAGGCGCAGCGGTTCGCCCATGCCGCGGCCGCCGGGGAGATTCGCCGCCGACAGGGTGTAAAAACGGCCATTGGAACCGAACACCAAGAGCCGGTCGGTGGTTTCCGCATGGAAGACAAAGCGCGGACCATCGCCGTCCTTGAACTTCAATTCGCGGCTGAGGTCGATATGGCCGGTCATTGCCCGGATCCAGCCCATCTGGCTGCAGACAACAGTGATCGGCTCGCGGTCGATCATCGCCTCCAGCGGCACGTCCTCGACCTCGCCGGCCTCGGCAAAGCGGGTACGGCGGGCGCCGCCGGCGTAGTCTTTGCCGAACTGCTTTTTGGTGTCCTTCAGCTGTTCTGAGATCCGGCTCCACTGCAGCTCTTCGGACCCCAGAAGCTCAACCAGCCCGGCCCGTTCCGCACGCAGCGCGTCGCGCTCGCGGACCAGCTCGATCTCTTCCAGCTTGCGCAATGAACGCAGGCGCATGTTGAGGATGGCCTCGGCCTGGACCTCAGTCAGCTCGCCCACGCCCTGAGCCGGGGTAATATAGTCCGCCTCGGTGAAAGCGCGGGGGTGGTCGCGGCTCCAGTCCTCGCGGATCAGGGCGGCCTTGGGGTCGTCATCATAGCGGATGATGTCGATCACACGGTCAAGGTTCAGGAAGGCGATAATGAAGCCTTCCAGGACCTCCAGCCGGTGGTCGATTTTCTCCATCCGGTGCTGCGAGCGGCGCTGCAGCACGTCGCGGCGATGATCGAGGAAGGCACGCAGCACCTCTTTCATCGAGCAGACCTTGGGGGTGACGCCGTCGATCAGCACATTCATGTTCAGGCTGAAACGGGTTTCCAGATCCGAGTTGCGGAACATCATGTTCATCAGAACCTCGGGGTCCACGTTTTTGGACTTGGGTTCGAGGATGATGCGGATGTCTTCCGCTGATTCGTCGCGCACATCGGCGAGAATCGGCACCTTCTTGGTCTGGATCAGCTCGGCGATTTTTTCGATCAGCTTGGATTTCTGGACCTGATAGGGGATCTCGGTGACGACGATCTGCCACTGGCCGCGGCCCAGGTCCTCGACCTCGTGGGTGCAGCGCAGGCGGAAGGAGCCGCGTCCGGTGCTGTAGGCCTTGGCGATGCTTTCCTTGGGTTCGACAATGACGCCGCCGGTGGGGAAGTCCGGACCGGGCACATAGTTCAGCAGCGTTTCGTCACGGGCATCCGGGGTTTTGATCAGATGCAGGCAGGCGTCGATCAGCTCGGCAATATTGTGCGGCGGGATGTTGGTCGCCATGCCAACGGCGATACCTGCGGCACCGTTGGCCAGGATGTTCGGGAATGTGGCGGGCAGCACCGCCGGTTCAGTCAGGCGGCCGTCATAGTTGTCGCGAAAATCCACCGAATCTTCGTTCAGGCCTTCGAGCATCGCCTCGGCCACGAAGGTCATCCGTGCCTCTGTGTAGCGCGAGGCCGCCGGGTTGTCGCCGTCGATATTGCCGAAGTTGCCCTGGCCGTCGACCAGCGGGTAGCGGACGTTGAAATCCTGCGCCAAACGCGCCATCGCGTCATAGATCGCGGCGTCGCCATGCGGGTGGAAGTCGCCCATGGTGTCGCCGGAAATCTTGGCGGACTTCAAAAAGCCGCCAGTGGAGCTGAGCCGCAGGCGGTTCATGGCATAGAGAATGCGCCGGTGCACCGGCTTCAGCCCGTCACGCGCATCGGGCAGTGCCCGGTGCATGATGGTGCTCAGCGCATAGGTCAGATAGCGCTCGCCAATGGCGCGGCGCAGCGGTTCCAGGATTTCGCCTTGTTCGGGGGCGGACGGCATGTCGGGGTCTTCTACCAGATCGGTCATGAATCGGTGATACTGCCGCCGCCGGAATTGGTAAAGCGGGCGCGGGCGAAATTCGCACAGTCCTGCGCAGCTTTGGCGGCAGCGGATGCGGTTCGGGGGAGAAGCCGGCCGACTCTCCCCTGTTTCCGCGGCTTTAACTTGCCCTAGATAAAAGGGAACCAAGCTGCCGCACCGCGCGTTTAATTCCAAACTCATGCAATAAAGTGCAGCTGCTGTCTGTTGGTCTGGGGGGACCGGGTTATGTCGCGATTTGTTATGGTATCTTTCGCCTTCCTTGGGTGGGGCTTTTACGAGTTGAGCGGAGGCGCGGATTTCGAGCCGCCCAAACGGCCCGCCGCCGTGGCAGAGACTGATACCGCGGCCCAGCCGGCCGAACGGCCAAGACTCTCCGCGGCCTCAATCGCGGCCCAGCCTGTTCTCACTCAGCGGGCGCAGATTCAGAGACCGGCCCGCCCGGCAGCGGATCCGGCGTTGCGCCAGCGCGTGGCAGCAGGGCATCTGGCCAGCGCATCCGGTGTGCTTGCCACGACACAAACCGCCTTTTCAGACGAGCCGGCACCCGGTGGCCTGCAGCTCGCATCGCTTGACGGCGGCCTGGCAGCCATCACCGCGGCCCCCGCTGCAGAACTGATCCCGCAGCCTGCAGAAGTTTCATATTTGGACCGCCGCAGCATCCGTGCCTCACGCGTGAATATGCGCCAGGGGCCCGGCACATCCTATCCGGTCATCACCCGCCTTCTGGGCGGCGAGGAAGTCATCGTGATCGAAGACAGCGGCACCGGCTGGCTGCATCTCCGTGCCCCGGACAAAGGCCATACCGGCTGGATTGCGGCTTCCCTGGTAAGCAAGAAACGCCCATAACTGCTGCGGAGCATTCCGCGGCAAGAGGCGTTCACATGAAGAAAACCATTCTGATTACCGGCTGCTCCTCAGGGATCGGCCTGGATGCGGCGCGCGGTATGCGGGAACGCGGCTGGCGGGTGTTTGCCTCCTGCCGCCAGCAGCGCGATTGCGACCGGATGCGCGCCGAGGGGTTTGACAGCCCGCGCATTGATTACACCGACCCCGCCAGCATCGGAACAGGCCTGGCCGAAGTACTCGCGGCCACGGGTGGCACTTTGGATGCGCTGTTCAACAATGGCGCCCACGGGCTGCCCGGCGCGGTGGAGGATCTGCCGACCGACGCGCTGCGCACAATTTTCGAAGCCAATTTCTTTGGCTGGCACGAGCTGACCCGGCAGGTGATTCCGGTGATGCGCAAGCAGGGGCACGGACGGATCGTACAGAATTCCTCGATCCTCGGCTTTGTCACCTTTCCCTGGCGCGGCGCTTATGTGGCGACGAAATACGCGTTGGAAGGGCTGACCGACACGCTGCGGGTGGAACTGCGGGGCACCGGGATCCATATGGTGCTTATTGAGCCGGGACCGGTCACGTCGAAGATTCGCGAGAAGTCGATCCCGCATTTCGAACGCTTCATCGACTGGCAGGCGTCGCCGCTGCGGGAGCTTTACGAATCGCGCCTGCTGAAGCGGCTGTATGAAAGCAATGGACCGGACCGGTTCGAACTGCCGGCTTCAGCCGTGACAGCCAAGCTGGCGCACGCCTGCGAATCCCGCCGTCCGCGCGAACGCTATTACGTCACCACCCCCACCCATATCGCCGGATTTCTGCGCCGGATCCTCAGCACAAGGGCAATTGACCGCATCCTGGTGAAGCTCGGATAGCGGATTCGCAGTCGCCAATGGCCCTGACGCAGGGTAGAGGGAGGCAACAGAATTGATGCGCCTTTGGGGGACAAGATGAGCGATCCGCTGTATTATCTGGGACTGGCAGCCGTTGCCGCCGTGGTTGTGGCACTGGTCGTCGGCATCGGCGGCTTTGGCAAGGGCGGCGAGTTCAACCGCAAGAACGCAAACAAGATGATGCGGCTGCGTATCCTGTTTCAGTTCATTGCAGTGGCGGTGCTGCTGGCCTACGTCTACCTGCGCAGCAAGGGAGGATAACCGGCAATGGTCGTTTTGAACAAGATTTACACCCGCACCGGCGACAAGGGTGAGACCGCTCTGGGCAACGGTGATCGCGTTGCCAAGCATTCGGCGCGGGTCAATGCCTATGGCACCTCGGATGAGCTGAATTCTTTTGTCGGCGTCGCACGGCTGGAAGCAGACGGCGACATGGATGCAGCGCTGGCGCGGATCCAGAACGACCTGTTCGACCTGGGCGCTGACCTGTGCCGGCCGGAAATGGCAAAAGACGCGGATGCGGAATACCCGCCGCTGCGGGTTGCCGTCGCACAGGTCGAGCGGCTGGAAGCTGAAATCGACGTGATGAACAAGGAACTGGAAGCGCTGCGCAGCTTCATCCTGCCGGGCGGATCAAAATTGGCGGCGCATCTGCACGTCTGCCGCACCGTCGCGCGCCGCGCCGAACGGCTGACTACAGATCTAAGCACCGCTGAAGAGGTGAACCCGGCAGCAGTGAAATACCTGAACCGGCTGTCCGACTGGTTCTTTGTCGCCGCCCGCATGGCGAACAACGGCGGCAAGGACGACGTTTTGTGGGTTCCCGGCGCCAACCGCTAATTCCCCAGCTACCGGCTTGATTCGCGATTTCACGCCGGTTTTCGGCCGATCCCGCGGGCAACGCGTCATTTTCGCGCCCGCGGCAGCGCCAATCCGGCAGGCTGATTTCCCTCCGGAAACATTCTTGCAAAAATGATGTTCCAAATGAGCAAACGCGACGTCGGCGTGCGCTAACGTGACGATTTTGCCCTGTTGCAGACGCACACCAGCCGGTATCAACGCAGCGAGAGCATGGAGGGGAGTCGCCCAAAGGCGGCTTGCCGTTTGTTAAGGAGAGAACGCAAAATGAAGGTACTTGTGCCTGTCAAGCGCGTGATTGACTACAACGTGAAGGTCCGCGTCAAAGCGGACGGCAGCGGTGTCGATCTCGCCAACGTGAAGATGTCGATGAACCCCTTCGACGAAATTGCCGTCGAAGAGGCGATCCGCCTGAAAGAAGCCGGCAAGGCCGACGAGGTGATTGCGGTTTCGATCGGCGTGAAGCAGGCCCAGGAAACCCTGCGCACCGCGCTGGCGATGGGTGCGGACCGCGCCATCCTGGTGGTTGCAGCCGACGACGTGCACACCGACATCGAGCCGCTGGCCGTTGCGAAAATCCTGGCCAAAGTGGTCGAGGAAGAGCAGCCGGGCGTCGTGCTTTGCGGTAAGCAGGCAATCGACAACGACATGAACGCAACCGGCCAGATGCTGTCGGCGCTGCTGGGCTGGTCCCAGGGCACCTTTGCCTCTGAACTGGACATCGAAGGCGACAACGCCAAGGTGACCCGGGAGGTCGACGGCGGCCTGCAGACTATTTCCGTGAAGATGCCCGCCATCATCACCGTGGACCTGCGCCTGAACGAGCCGCGCTATGCGTCGCTGCCGAACATCATGAAAGCGAAGAAAAAGCCGCTGGCCGAAAAGACCGCCGCCGACTACGGCGTCGACGTCACCCCGCGCCTGGAAATCGTCAAGACCGAAGAGCCGGAGGCCCGCGCCGCAGGCATCATCGTCGGTTCCGTCGACGAGCTGGTTGAGAAACTCAAAGAAGCGGGGGCTGTGTAATGGCTGTTCTTCTCCTTGCTGAAGTGACCGACGGCGCGCTGGCGCTGGACGCAACCGCAAAAGCCGTGGCCGCTGCCGCATCGCTGGGCGACGTGACCGTTCTGGCCGCTGGCGCCTCTGCTGCTGCGGCCGGCGAAGAAGCTGCCAAGATCGCAGGCGTTGCCAAGGTTCTGGTTGCCGAGGACGCATCGCTGGGCCACCGCCTGGCAGAGCCGACCGCGGCGCTGATCGCAGGCCTGGCCTCCGATTTTGAGCACATCGTCGCGCCAGCCACCACCGACGCCAAGAACGTTCTGCCGCGCGTTGCCGCGCTGCTGGACGTGATGGTGATCTCGGACGTTTCCGGTATTGTCGACGGCGACACCTTCGAGCGCCCGATCTATGCCGGCAACGCGATCCAGACCGTGAAGTCGAAAGACGCCAAAAAAGTCGTCTCGATCCGCACCGCGTCCTTTGATGCAGCCGGTGACGGCGGCTCGGCTTCGGTTGAGAGCATCTCGGCTGCAGCAAACCCGGGCTTGTCCGAGTGGGTTGAAGACAAGGTTGCCGCAAGCGACCGTCCCGAGCTGACCTCGGCCGGTATCGTTGTTTCCGGCGGCCGCGGCGTTGGCTCCGAGGATGACTTCAAACTGATCGAAACCCTGGCCGACAAGCTGGGCGCCGCAGTTGGCGCATCGCGCGCCGCGGTTGATTCGGGCTACGCCCCGAACGACTGGCAGGTCGGTCAGACCGGCAAGGTTGTTGCACCGGACCTGTATGTCGCCATCGGCATCTCGGGTGCGATCCAGCACCTGGCCGGCATGAAGGACTCCAAGGTCATCGTGGCGATCAACAAGGACGAAGAAGCACCGATCTTCCAGGTTGCTGATTTCGGCCTGGTTGCCGACCTGTTCGAAGCCGTCCCGGCCCTGACCGCAAAACTGGGCTAAGCCCTGTTCGACAGCTGATCAATCAGGAAAGGCCCGCCATCCGGCGGGCCTTTTTTTGCTTCCGCCACTGGCACTGTTCCTATTTACGAACCAGCGGCGACAGGCGGTCTGCCAGCGCATCGGCAATCCGCAGATGTTCCTTCGGGCCAATCATGTGGCGGGCGGCGGGCAATTCCATCTGGCCAAAGATCATGCCGGCGATATCCTGTGCCATTGCCGCCGAAGAGGCTCTGAACTCCAGCACCCCCTGAACCTTGGGGCGCAAGGCATCGGCCATGGAACGGTCTACCAGGACCGGCTCTTCTGGAAATCCGGCTTCGGCATCCAATTCATAACGGAGCCATAGCAGCAGAACACGGCCATCAAGTGCCTCGATCAAAACGCTCATCCGCTCTATCCAGCTGCGTTGCAGCTGTTCCTGCACCTGCTCAAACCGCTGGCTGGAGATTTCACGCAGGGTGCACAGCAGATGCTTGTTGAAATGAAATTCCGTAAAATCCACTTCGGGATAAAGCGTCTTTAGGGCCGCATGGGCCTGCAGGAACCGGTCGTTGCGGCGCGGATGCACCCGGTAGTAGGGGTTTGAGATGTTCTGCGCCCCCAGCATCTGCACCACTGATACATCCGCCTGTCTGGCGATACCGATCAGGGAATCATCCTGCACAAAACTGTCCAGCCCGGCATTCACACTGCCCAGATTGATGCAATCCAGTCCAAGCTGGGTTTGCAGGGAGTCGACAAAGGGAAATTCAACGAATCGCCCGTAAACTTCGGTTCCACCAAGAAAGGCAACATAGGGATCGTCCAGGGACCGCTGCGGGCCCCGGACCAACAGTCTGGATTTCCCGTATCTGCATGGTTCCCCCGAAAGCGCCCCCGCGCTTTTGAGTTCATAGCTCATTTCACCACCAATTTTTCACCCGAGACTCACCTTGCCGCGCAAGCATTGCAAATTCCCTAAAGTGAGAATTTGCCTCAAATCAGCCCCAGCCGCCCTTGTGCCTGCCCTTCGCCCGCCAGTAAGGTTGCCGCAGATATTTCGGGAGCCTGAGGCATGGAAATTCAGAAGGTTGGAGTGATCGGCGCCGGGCAGATGGGCAATGGCATTGCCCATGTTCTGGCGCTTGCCGGGTACGAGGTCGTGCTGAATGATGTCAGCCAGCCTGCGCTGGACAGTGCCCTGAGCCTTATTCTCAAGAACATGGAACGCCAGGCAAGCAAGGGAAAAATCTCGGAGGCAGACGTAAAGGCTGCATTGGCCCGCGTTACGCCCTCACTGAAGCTTGCAGATGTCGGCGCAACCGATCTGGTCATCGAAGCGGCCACCGAACGGGAAACTGTCAAACAAGCGATCTTTGATGATCTGCTGCCGCATTTGCTGCCGCACACGATCCTGACCTCCAACACCTCGTCAATCTCGATCACCCGGCTGGCCAGCCGCACCGACCGGCCGGAACGCTTTATGGGCTTCCACTTCATGAACCCGGTGCCGGTCATGCAACTGGTCGAGCTAATCCGCGGAATTGCCACGGATGAGCCGACATTCACGGCCTGCCAGGAAGTCGTGGCACGATTGGGCAAGACCTCTGCCAGCGCCGAGGACTTCCCGGCCTTCATCGTCAACCGGATCCTGATGCCGATGATCAACGAGGCGGTCTATACCCTGTATGAGGGCGTTGGTTCGGTCAAATCGATCGACGAATCGATGAAACTTGGCGCCAACCACCCGATGGGTCCGCTGGAGCTGGCGGACTTTATTGGTCTGGACACCTGCCTGGCCATCATGAACGTGCTGCATGACGGGCTGGCAGACACCAAATACCGCCCCTGCCCGCTGCTGACCAAATATGTCGAGGCCGGCTGGCTGGGCCGCAAGACCCAGCGCGGCTTCTATGACTATCGCGGAGAAACGCCGGTGCCGACACGGTAGAGGGAACAAAAAAGGCGCCCCGCGGGGCGCTTTTCTGTTTCCGGCCCGGTGGTGATAAGGCAGGCTTAGCCTTTTTTGCCGAGGCTCAGGGTATGTTCGCGCAGCCAGGCCATAAAGCCCCGCGGATCGCTTTGCAGCTGTTCCATCTGCGCGTCCGTCAGCGGTTCACCCACAACCGGCGCCTGCGGCTTGTTGCAGGAGCGCACGATTTCGCGCAACAGCAGCCCCTGGCGCAGGATCGGGGAAATCCGGCAGGCGATCTGATACCAGCGGGAATTGTGGCCGGGGAAGTAGATCGGCACTACCCGGGCGCCAGAACGGCGGATCAGCTGGGCAGTGAAGACATTCCATTCACGTTCAACCGCGGGGCCGAACCAGCTGTCGGAGGACATCACCACGCCGGACGGGAACAACGCCACTGCGCCGCCATCCTTGAGGAAAGTCATGGTTTTTGCCCGCATGTCGACCATCTTGCGCTGCGCTTCGGGGTCATGCGGGAAGGGCACCGGGATCATGAAGGAAGTTGCGGCCTCGTCCAGCCCTGTCAGCACCGAGCGGGTCAGGATCCGGTAATCCAGGCGGCGGCGGCCGATGAGGTCGGCAAAAATCATGCCATCGACCATCCCATGCGGATGGTTGGCGACGATCACCACAGGCCCGTCCTTGGGAATGTTGTTGATCTGCTGTTCCGGTGTCTGCAGTTCAATGCCCATGATATTGAGGGCCCCGCGCCAGAACTTCTGACCGCGGTACTCTGCATTCTGTTTTTCGAACTTGCTGACCATACGCAGGATGGTCAGTTTTCCGGTGAGCCATTCGATGGTCTTGATCGCCAGCGAGGTCCAGCGGTCGTCAAAGGAATTGGCATAGGTCAGCGTGCGGCGGTCATAGACCTCGCCCGTCTGATCAGCGGTTTCCGGCGCGACGCCGGTATTCCTGTCGTGTGCGGTATCCGCCAAAGTGTTTTTCCCGTTCCGCTGCCGGCGCGGGCCTAGTAGCCCTCGCCGAACTTGCCGGCCACCAGGGCCTCCAGCGCATGCGCCAGCGCATCAGCATCGGGCCCCGAAGTCTCGACGTCAATAGTCGTTCCTTTCGAGGCTGCCAACATCAAAAGACCCATTATGCTGTCACCAGAGGCAGACAGGCCGTCCCTGATAACTTCTGCCGTGGCGTCAAACCCTTCTACAACCTCTACCAGCTTGGCCGAGGCGCGGGCGTGCAGCCCCTTTTCATTGATGATTTCCAGCGTCTTCAGAGCCATTTAGTGTGCTTGCTCCCCGTCAGGGTTAACGTTTTGCGCGTTGATATACTTGCGCCCGGCCTCCATTGCCTGCCGGACTGCATCGGCAACCGGCAAGTGGCGGGATTTCGCCAGTTTGATCAACATCGGCAAATTGGCCCCGTACAGAATACGGCGATCCGCCGGGGCGCATGCCTTCAGGCTGAGGTTGGAAGGCGAGCCGCCGAACAGGTCGGTGACCACAACGACCCCGTCGCCGGTGTCCACTTCATTCGCAGCCGAGCATATTTCGTCCTGCTTGCGGTCCCTGTCGTCCTCGGGTCCGATGCCGATGGCCATCAGGCAGGGCTGCGGGCCCACAACGTGTTCCACAGCGGCAAGGTATTCCCTTGCCAGCTCGCCATGCGCTACGATCACAATCCCGATCAACCCGGCCTCTCACTTCTTTTGCTGGCCTTGCAGCTCGCGGTGTCTAATTGACACTTGCAGGCCGTCTTCCGCAAGGGCCTTGGCGAGGGTTTCCGCCATCGTTACCGATCTGTGCTGCCCGCCGGTGCAGCCGAAGGCGATTGAAAAATGCGACTTCCCCTCTTCCCGGTAAGCCGGCAGCAGCAGACGAGTGAGGTCCAGCACCCGGGAAAAGAAAGGGGTGAACCTGCCGTCGGCCCGCACAAAGTCCTGCACAGCCTGATCAATGCCGTTGAACTGCCGCAATCCGGGCTGCCAATAAGGGTTGGCCAGAAAACGGCAATCAAACACCATGTCAATTCCGTGCGGCATCCCGCGTTTGTAAGAGAAGCTTTGCACCGACAGCGCCAGCGCGCGGCCTTCAGGCGCAAACCAGCGTTCGATCTCTGCCTTTAACTGGTGCACATTCATATCCGAAGTTTCCAGCAGGATATCAGCACGGTCACGGATCGGCGCCATCAGATCCAGCTCTCGGCGCACGCCTTCGCCCGGAGATTCCGCGGGTGCCAGCGGATGGCGGCGGCGGGTCTCGGAGTAGCGCCGCAGCAAAACGTCAGCTTTCGAATCAAGGTAGAGCACCGTCAGCTCTACCTCGCGGCGGCCGGACAGCATGTCGATCACATCCAGCAGCGCCCGCGGCGAGAAATCCCGGTTGCGGCTGTCCAGCCCCAATGCCATCGGCCGCGGAGCCGCAGCTGCATCAATCAGCCCCGGCAGCAGCCGCAGCGGCAGGTTGTCGATCGCCTCAAAGCCAAGATCTTCAAGCACGTTGATCGCCGTGGTCCTGCCCGCTCCGGAGGGGCCGGTGACCAGCACCGCCGGGACCGCCTTTTGCTCTGCCTCAGGCATCGGGGTCCAAAGCTCCGCATCTGAGATACTGCATCAGCGCCGGAGCAAAATGCGCACCGTCCACTCGCTTGACCCGAAGCACCTCCTGCCCCAGCAACTGCGTGCTGTGCCGCATCGGCAAGCGTTCAGTTTCGGCCTCATCCAGGTCCACCAGTGCAGCAACCGGCACAGGGCTGCGGATCTGCGCGTGCAGCAGCCCCATAAACCGCGCCTCGATCAGTCCGCGGATCGGCTCTGGCGCGCTGGCTACAACCTGCCCGTCCAAAAGCTGCAGCAGCACCCGGTCGTCCGCCACCAGCTGCGCGCCAAAAGCCATCAGCTGCAGTGCCAAAGCGGATTTGCCTTGCCCGGAATTTCCCGTGATCAAAAGCCCCCGCCCCTCCAGCGCGACGCAGGAGGCATGCAGGATAAGGCTTTCTGTATCAGGCATGGTTACACCGGAAGACCAACTACAAACCGCGCACCCAAGGGCTCGGAGGTGACGTCGGCTTCTGTCGGACGGATGTTTTCGGCCCAGATCACGCCGCCGTGCGCCTCGACAATCTGCTTCGAGATCGCCAGACCGAGTCCTGAGTTATTGCCGAAATGCTCCACCGGGCGCTGCGAATAGAAGCGTTTGAAAATCTTCGACAACGCCTGGTCCGGGATGCCCGGACCGGTATCCTCAACCACAATCAGCACCCGGTTGGCACGGCGCCGGGCCCAAACGCGAATGGCGTCACCCTCTTCGCAGAACGAGATCGCATTGGTGATCAGATTGACAAAGACCTGCGCCAATCGTGCCTCAAGGCCCTGCAACTGAATGGGCTGGGCCGGAAGGTCGGTGATGTAATCAATCCCCTTGGTGCGGGCGTCTTCCCCCAAGTACTGGTTGAGATTGCCCAGCATGGCCAGCAGATCGAAGTCTTCTTCTTCCTCCTTGACCAGCTCGGCATCCAGCCGCGACGCGTTGGAAATGTCGCTGACCAGCCGGTCCAGGCGGCGAACATCGTGTTCAATCACATCCATCAGCTTCTCGCGCTGGTCATCACGGTGAACCATGCGCAATGTGCCGACCGCCGACTGCAGGCTGGCCAGGGGGTTTTTGATTTCATGCGCCACGTCGGCTGCAAACTGTTCGTTGCTGTCGATCCGGGAGTACAACGCCTTGACCATCCCGCGCAGAGCCCGGCTGAGGCGGCCGATCTCATCCGGCCGGGCAGACAGGTCCGGAATCCGGATCCGTCCCGGGTTTGACTTGCGGCTGCCGCGCTCGCGGCCAAGTTCGGCAGCCTCGGCAAGATCGGCAAGCGGGTTGGCGATGGTCGAGGCCAGCACCAAGCTCAACCCGACCGAAACCAGCAGGGCGACGACAAACATCTGCAGCACGCGCTCCTGCTCGCCGCGCACCAAAGCGTCCACCTCGCCGGTGGGGGACGTCAGCGCGATAACGCCGACTGCCCTGCCATTATGCATGATCGGCGTGGCCGCGGAAATCACCCGGCTGCCGGTAGTGTCCACCACAGTTTCAATGCCGGTGCCGCCGCTCATCGCCCGGTCAACCAAACCGCCCAGCCGTTCCTCTAAGGACGGCCCCAAAGCGGCGGCATCTTCGGCTGCCGCATCGCCGCCATCCGCAATGCCCCAAATGGCCGACAGCCCGTCGCTGATCAACGTACGGCTTCGGCCGCTGTCATTCAGCACATTCAGCGCATCGCTGCGGTCCACGCCCTTGATGCTGGAAATCAGATTGCCGGTGGTGTCGAACACAAAGGCTTCGACGCCGCCGCGCAGGCTGAGCCGCGCCAGGGTGTCCTCGACCTGGATGCCGTCACCTGCAACGAAGCTGACCGCGCCTGCGGCCGGCATTTCGGCCTCAAAGACATCCGCCGCCAGCATGGCTTCGGATACCAGAGTGCCCGCCCGCTGCTGGACCAGGCTTTGACGCGAAGAATTCAGGTACAGGATCCCGGTGACCAGAATGATCAATGCGATCAGGTTGAAAGTGATGATCTTCCGGGTCAGCGGCGAGCCCTTGAGCGACAAAAGCCCCCGGCGCGCGCGCTTGACCTGCATTTCACGCGTGACGGATTGTTCCGGGGTGACCCAGTCTTCCCCTAGAACAACATCGCCGTCCTGCTGGCGTTGCGTAATGCTGGTATCGCGCATGCGCGCCCACTCCTTCGGCCCCGGGGGCAAACAGCCCCGCTTAAACGTGCCGCTTATTCTTCGTTATAACGGTAACCGATTCCATAAAGGGTTTCGATTGCCGCAAAATCCGTGTCTGCCGTGCGCATTTTCTTGCGCAAGCGCTTGATGTGGCTGTCGATGGTCCGGTCGTCCACATAGACCTGATCATCATAGGCCACATCCATCAGCTGGTCCCGGCTTTTGACAAAACCCGGCCGCTGGGCCAGCGCCTGCAGCAACAGGAATTCGGTCACAGTCAGCGACACATCATTGCCCTTCCAGCTGACCGCATGGCGCAGCGGGTCCATCCGCAGATTGCCGCGTTCCATCACCTTGGTTTCGGGCGAGGCGGTTCCGGCGGCGTCGCTGTTGATCGCCTCCTGGCGGCGCAGCAGCGACCGGATCCGTTCGACCAGAAGGCGCTGCGAGAACGGCTTTTTCACATAATCGTCCGCGCCCATGCGCAGACCCAAAACCTCGTCGATCTCATCATCCTTGGAGGTGAGGAAGATCACCGGCATCTGGGATTTCTGGCGCAGCCGCTGCAATAGGTCCATGCCGTCCATCCGCGGCATTTTAATATCCAGCACGGCCATATCCGGCAGCTTCTTGTTGAATGCGTCCAGCGCCGCCTGGCCGTCGTTGTAGGTTTCCACCTCAAAGCCTTCGGCCTCAAGCGTCATGGAAACGGATGTCAGGATGTTCCTGTCATCATCTACCAATGCAATTTTTGACATCGGAATTGCCCCTAATCTGCTCTGTTCTGTGTTGTTTTTTAGCACTTTCATCGCCGTTATGGTGCCCCGAATCAATCCCATTTAAAGAATCAGGGCGATCTTTGGTCTCAATTGGGGCAAAAATACCTTAGCGTCTGCTGAACAAGCAGGCACCGGCGCAGGCTTAAACTGATGGTTGCGCTAAACGTCGCCTTGGTGGCGCTAACTCGGGGGAACCGGCCTGTTCACCGCCCGAAACGCCGTGTTAAGACCCCGCCACCGGCAGCGATGCCGTGTTCTATTGCCCCATTGGCGCAGCCCCGCAGCCTGCGTGCAGCCGCGCCGCCACAGGAGAAAAAACGTATGACATCTGGACGGGTTAACCCGCAATTCCGCCTCGAGGATCAGGGCATCGAGGGTCTGGGCAATGTCTTCTACAACTTCATGGAGCCCGCGCTGATCGAAGCCGCGCTGAAGCGCAGCGAAGGCACGCTGGGCAATGGCGGAGCCTTCCTTGTAACCACCGGGAAATTCACCGGCCGCTCGCCCAAAGATAAACACGTCGTCAAGTCGGACAGCGTCCGCGACACCATCTGGTGGGACAACAATGCAGCGATGAGCCCGGAAGGCTTTGACGCGCTTTACACCGACATGCTGGAGCATATGAAGGGCAAGGACTATTACGTCCAGGATCTGGTCGGCGGTGCTGACCCGGCCCATGCCATCAATGTCCGCATGGTGACCGAACTGGCCTGGCACAACCTGTTCATCCGCACCATGCTGCGCCGTCCGGACCGCGAAGACCTGGATGACTTCATCGCGGACTTCACGGTCATCAACTGCCCGAGCTTCCAAGCCGACCCCAAGAAGCATGATTGCCGTTCCGAGACCGTCATTGCGATGAATTTCGACCGCAAGATGATCCTGATCGGCGGCACTGAATACGCAGGCGAGAACAAGAAATCCGTCTTCACCCTGCTGAACTACCTGCTGCCGGAAAAAGGCATCATGCCGATGCACTGCTCCGCCAATCACGCCAAGGGCAACCCGGTCGACACCGCCGTGTTCTTCGGCCTGTCGGGCACCGGCAAGACCACCCTGTCCGCCGACCCGGACCGGGTGCTGATCGGCGATGACGAACATGGCTGGGCCGACAACGGCACCTTCAATTTTGAAGGCGGCTGCTATGCCAAGACCATCAACCTGAATGCCGAGGCAGAGCCGGAGATCTATGCCACCACCTCCAAATTCGGCACCGTGATCGAAAACATGGTGTTCGATCCGGAGACCAAGGAGCTGGATTTCAACGACGACAGCCTGACCGCCAACATGCGCTGTGCCTATCCGCTGCATTACATCTCCAATGCCTCGGACAGCGCCCGCGGCGGCCACCCGAAAAACATCATCATGCTGACCTGTGATGCTTTCGGCGTGCTGCCTCCGATCTCGCGGCTGACCCCGGCGCAGGCGATGTACCACTTCCTGTCGGGCTTCACCTCCAAAGTGGCCGGCACCGAGCGCGGCGTGACCGAACCGGAACCGACCTTCTCGACCTGCTTCGGCGCCCCCTTCATGCCGCGCCGCCCGGAAGTTTACGGAAACCTGCTGCGCGAAAAGATCGCCCAGCACGGCGCGACCTGCTGGCTGGTGAACACCGGCTGGACCGGTGGCGCTTATGGCACCGGCAGCCGGATGCCGATCAAGGCAACCCGCGCCCTGCTGACCGCAGCTTTGGACGGCTCGCTGGCCAATGTCGAATTCCGCAAGGATGCCAACTTTGGCTTCGACGTGCCGGTTGACGTGCCGGGTGTTCCTGAAATGCTGCTGGATCCGCGCCGCACCTGGGACGACAAAGGTGCATATGACGCGCAGGCGGCCAAGCTGGTGCAGATGTTCTCCGACAACTTCGAGCAGTACCTGCCCTTCATTGACGAGGACGTGAAAGCCGCCGCCATCGGCTGAGCCATTTGCTCCGCAAATAGAAAACCCGGCCAATGGCCGGGTTTTTTCGTTTCAGATGACTGAGCAGATCAAATATTCAGACTGCCTGTAACCATGTCCCGGACCTTGACCGCGTAACGGTCGGTCATGCCGGAAACGAAGTCGGCAAGCGAGTGCATCGCCGTGTACGGGTCTTCCACGCCACGCAAATCCAAATCCACAGCGCGGATCAGCTGCTTCCAATGGTTGTGCTTTTTGCCCAGCTGATCCTGATCCCATTCACAAGCAGCAAGATCGGCATAAAGCCCGTGAAACTGGTCGAGAAGGCGATGCAGCACTTGGCGGCCTGCCACTTCCAGCTCGGTTTTTCGGCGCGCGGCAAAGATCCGCTCCACCGACAATCGCTGCAGCTCGGCGAACGCGTCTGCCTTGGCGGAAGCGCCAATCAAATCGCCGTCGAACTCGCCGCTCATGATGGCGTCATAATTGTCCATGAACGCCTGCACCGCCGCGCTGGTGGCAGCGCCGATCGACAAGGCACGCAGCAAAGCAACCCGGTCATTCAGCGGCATGGCCGCGTCTTCCTCACGGTTGCGCTTGCCTGTGATATCCTCCAGCACCGCGGCCACGTCGGCGCGATCCAGGTCGCCGACTGCGCCTGCGTCCTCGATGTCCATGATCCGGTAGCAGATGTCATCCGCCGCCTCGACCAGGAAGGCGAGCGGATGGCGGCGGAACCAGCCTGTGTCTTCGCGGATCATGCCGGTGGCCGCGCAGATTTCGTCAAGCAGTGCAGTGTCAGAGGCAAAAACACCGAATTTCTTGAGGCCCGCATAGGGCGCCGGGCCGCCGCCGCAGGCCGCGTCCCGCACCTGGCGGGTGCAGGGGTACTTCAAAAAGGCACCCAGCGTTGCATAGCTGAGCCGCATGCCGCCCTCGCGCCGGGCCATTTCCAGCCGCCCGGCGATGCGCAGGCCCTGGGCGTTGCCCTCGAAATGCGCGAATTCGGCCTGCCGGTCCGCAGGCACCTGTGCTGCCAGCCCCTGTTTCGCGCGGAACTGCACGGCGAACCAGCCGCCGATGCTGTCCTCGCCGGAATGGCCGAAGGGCGGGTTGCCGATATCATGCAGCAGGCAGGCGGCCTGCACGTGGCCGGCAATGCGCAGAACCTGATCCGGAGTGATGCGATCTGCTGCCAGCAGCGCCTGACCGACGCCGGCCCCCAGAGAACGCCCGACGCTGCAGGTCTCCATGCTGTGAATCATCCGGTGATGCACATGGTCGTGACTGTAGAGCGGATGCACCTGGGTCTTCTGGGCCAGACGGCGGAAGGGCTCGGAGAACAGAATGCGGTCATAGTCCTGCAAATAGGCCTCGCGCCCCGGTGCTTCAGGGTAATCCGGCCGGCACAGCCGCCCCGGGTTCAGCAGCCTGTTCCACTCCATCACCAATTGCCTGCTCCTTTGCTGGTTTCGTAAGCGGTTAAACGGGAGGCCGGGCGGAAATGCAATCGCTTCAGCGCGGCGTGATCCCGGCAGGTTCCAGCTTGGTCTCAGGCTCCACGTGAATCACCGTCTGCGCGTCCGGAAACGCCTTGTGCAGTGCAGCCTCCACCCGGTCGCAGATGTCATGCGCTTCCTGAACAGTCATGCTTCCAGCAACAACCATGTGGCACTCCACAAACAGCGCCCTGCCTGCGCGGCGGGTCTTGAGGCCATGCACCTGCAACGCTCCGGCGGCAGAGCTGTGGATGATTTCCTCGACCTTCGCACGCTCTCCTTCGGGGGCGGCGGTGTCCATCAGCCCGTTTACCGATGCAGCAATCACCAGCCAGCCTTCGCGCAAAATATTGACCGCAACCAGCAGCGCCAGCAGCGGGTCGAGCACAGCCCAGCCGCTGGCCAGTGCCAGCACCAGGCCCAGCAACACCCCTGCCGACGTCCAGACGTCGCTCATCAGGTGCCGCCCGCCGGCAGACAGCGCCGGTGAATGCAGCCGCCTGCCCGCCCGCAACAGCACCCGCGCCCAGGCCAGGTTCACGCCCATTGCCACTGCATTGACGACTATTCCCGCGGTGCCCCATTCGGCTGCAGCCGGGCGGCCCAAAGCATTCACGGCTTCATGCACGATTACCAAAGCGGCGATGACAATCATGATGCCTTCGGCCACAGCAGAAAAATATTCGGCCTTGTGATGACCAAAAGGGTGGCCCGCATCCGGCGGCCGCTGGGCGTAGCGCACAGCAAACCACGCCATAACTGCGCCCCCGATATTCACCAGCGACTCCAGCGCATCAGACAGCAACGCAACTGAGCCCGTCATCACCCAAGCCGCCGTCTTCAGCCCCATAACCGCCAGCGCGATCAGGATAGAGCCTGTTGCCAGCTGCCCGGCACTTAGCCGTTGATGCATGATCCCATCCTCCGGCCCCTGGTCACATCAGCAAGCCGCGGCGCAGCAGGTTCACCCCCGCAATCAGCAGAACCACAAGTGTTGCGCGGCGGAACAGCACCTGATCGATCCGGTCATGCAACAGGCCGCCGATCCACATGCCTGCCACTGCCGGCGCAATCAGCACCAGCGAAAAGGGCGCAGTTTCAATCCGCATCACGCCGGATCCAATATGTGCGACCAGAAGCGCCACCGCGCCAAGGCCATAGATCACTCCTTGCACCCGGATCTGCTCTGTTTTTTCAGTATTCAATGCGGTCAGGTAGGCGACCGTCGGCGGCCCCCAAACTCCGGAGACACCGCCAATCAGCCCGGCGATGCCGCCCACCATGGCCTCGCTGCGGCGGGAGGGATAGGTGATGGTGAATGTCTTGCCCATCAGCAGGATACAGGCAAAGACCGTAACCGGCAGGCCAATCACCAAAAGCAGCGCCTGCTGCGGCAGCAGCCGCACGGACTGGGCGCTCAGCAGCAGGCAAACGAGACCAATCAGCAGGAATACCCGGAACTTGCGGATCGAGGCCATCGCCGCGTCCGGCCCCTGGCGCAGCGCCTGCATGCCGTTTGTCACCAAGGTCGGCAGAATCAGCCCCGCCAATGCCAGATCCGGAGCCAGGAACAAGCTGAGACCGGAAACAAAAATCATCGGCATGGCAAAACCAACCAGGCCTTTGACAGTGCCTGCCAGCAGCGCGATGCCAAAAGCCGCTGCCAGCTCTGCCGGGGAAAGGAGTGAAAACAATGCCGTCATATCTCCGCTGTACCACATCCGGGCTGTGCTGCACGGGCAAAATCAATACGCAATATTTGATCCAAACGCCGCAGCTGTGAGTATTTTTGTTGCGCTGCACCTGCAAAATGATTTACCACCGGGCGACCGGAAAAGGATCTGATTCATGGCCCGCGACGGACAGGACTTGCATATGAAACCGACACTCATCCCCGACCTGCTGGCGTTGACCGCCGCATCCCTGGAGCCCCTGGACCAGCTGCTTGAGGCCGCTCGCGCCTCAGTCAAGGACATGGTGAGCGAAGAGGGCCGGGTCTCCGGCCGCCTGATCGAGGAAAACCAGGTTGCCGCACATGGCCTGTCGTGGCTGGCAACCTATGTCTACAGCCTGCGGCAGATGCAAAAATGGGCCGAAAAGCTGCAAGCCGAGGGCAAGTTCAGCGAATTGGATCAGCTGATCCATCAGATCGGTTTCGGCGAATACCTTTGGCAGGTCTACGGCGGCATCCAGATGAACCAGGGCGAGATTATCCGCCTGCAGGATCTGGGCCTCTCCCAGGACGCGCAGCGCGGGCTGATGGCGCCTGCAGTGATGACACTTTGCGAACAAGGCAACAGCCAAGCCGCCCGTACCCGCCTCGTGGAACTGATGGAAGAGCAGGCCGGCGCCACCATGTTCGGCGCTTCAGGCCTGGAAGAAGAACTGGAAATGATCCGCGACCAGTTCCGCCGCTATGCGGTGGAGAAGGTAGAGCCGCACGCCCATGACTGGCACCTGAAGGACGAGCTGATCCCGCTCAGCGTGATCGAAGAGCTGGCCGAGATGGGCGTATTCGGCCTGACTATCCCCGAGGAATACGGCGGGTTCGGCCTGTCCAAGGCGTCGATGGTCGTGGTCTCGGAGGAACTGTCGCGCGGCTATATCGGTGTCGGATCACTTGGCACCCGTTCGGAAATCGCAGCCGAGCTGATCCTGTGCGGCGGCACCGAGGAGCAGAAAGCCAATTGGCTGCCCAAGCTGTCCAGCGCCGAGATCCTGCCCACCGCGGTGTTCACCGAGCCGAACACCGGTTCCGACCTCGGCTCCCTGCGCACCCGGGCTGTGAAGGATGACAACGGCGACTATAAGATCACCGGCAACAAGACCTGGATCACCCACGCTGCCCGCACTCACGTGATGACCCTGCTTGCACGCACTGATCCGAACACCACGGATCATCGCGGCCTGTCGATGTTCCTGGCGGAAAAAACGCCAGGAACCGATGAGGCACCGTTCCCGACTGAGGGCATGACCGGCGGCGAAATCGAAGTTCTCGGCTACCGGGGCATGAAGGAATACGAGCTGGGTTTCGACAACTTCCACGTAAAGGGCGGGAACCTTCTGGGCGGCGAGGAAAACAAAGGCTTCAAACAATTGATGGAGACCTTTGAATCGGCGCGCATTCAGACTGCGGCACGTGCAATCGGCGTGGCCCAGTCGGCACTGGACATCGCCATGCAGTACGCGCAGGACCGCAAGCAGTTTGGCAAATCGCTGATCAAATTCCCGCGTGTGTCCGGCAAGCTTGCAATGATGGCGGTGGAAATCATGATCGCCCGCCAGCTGACCTATTTCTCGGCCTGGGAAAAGGACCACGGTCACCGCTGCGACCTGGAGGCCGGAATGGCCAAGCTCCTGGGTGCCCGGGTCGCCTGGGCCGCCGCGGACAACGGGTTGCAGATCCACGGCGGCAACGGGTTTGCCACAGAGTATAAAATCTCCCGCGTGTTGTGCGACGCCAGGATCTTGAATATTTTTGAAGGTGCAGCAGAAATTCAGGCTCAGGTTATCGCCCGCCGCCTGCTGGGCTGAACCGGCTGAAAGCAATTCCTAAGGGAGCAATCCTGTTCAGGCCCGGCGTTTACGCCGGGCTTTTTGCAGCCGTATCCAGTCCAGAGTGCGTTCACGCTGCAACCAGCACACGGAATAAGACTGTTTCCAATCCTGGTTATTCGGTTTTTCATAAATTGTGGTTAACAAGAGTCCATGACACTCTTTCGCTGCTTCCTGCTTCCCTTGCTGTTTTTGTTTTCCGCCTGTGCCGGTGCCGTGCCGCCGGAACAATCCCCCCGCATCCTGGCGATGGGGGATTCCCTGCTGGCCTGGCACAGCCTGGCAGGTAAATCCATCGCAGACACCGTTGCCCGCGAGTTGCAGGAACCAGTCGTTGACCGCTCGGTCTCTGCCGCGCGGATCATCTACAAGCTGCCGATTTCCGGCGCGGCAGGGATGCAGATCCGCAAGCAGTATAAGCCCGGCAAATGGGACTGGGTGATCGTGAATGGCGGCGGAAATGATCTGTGGCTCGGCTGCGGCTGTTTTGCGTGCAATCGAAAACTGAACAAACTGGTTTCCCCCGACGGACGCAAAGGTGCGATTCCGGGCATGCTGTCTGAACTGCGCGCAACCGGTGCCAGGGTGATTTACGTCGGCTATCTGCGCAGCCCCGGAGTGGGATCGATGATCGAGCACTGCCGCGACGAAGGAAACGAGCTGGAATCCCGCATCGAACGGCTGGCCGCGCTGGACACAGGCATTCATTTCCTGTCTCTCAAGGATTTGGTGCCCTTCGGCGACCGGTCTTATCACGCGCTCGACATGATCCACCCGTCGGCAAAGGCCAGCGACGAGATCGGCCGCAAGGTGGCCGAAATTATCCAGGCAAATTAAGCCGCGGCCCCTCCCGCCCCTTCAGATGCATTCTTGGAATGCGCCTTCTGCGCCGTTGCGCCCGGACCCGGCCTGCGCCGCGCCGCGCATTGCGCGGCGCCACGCCCAACGGGAGCAAGGCATTTTAATGCCGCCGCAACGGGCGGGAGCCGTCACTTTTTCAGGGCGAAGCCTTGCAATTTCTGCCCCCTCTTGGCCAGAGTGTGCAAAATACTTCAATTGGGTAACCCGGTGCCGCGCATCGCTTGGATCTGTTCTCTGCTGTTTGCCAGTGCCTGCACCGGCGACGAAACGCTTTCAGCTTACGGGGCGGCGGGAAAGGTCTGGCACCTCTCCAGCATTGATAATGAGCCCTATCCCGCATTGGCCAGGCTGACCTTCCCGGAACCTGGAAAAATCACGGGGCGGGCACCCTGCAACAGTTTCCAGGGCACTCAGACGGCACCTTACCCCTGGTTCAGCGCTGAGGCGCTTACCGCTGCACGCGCTGCCTGCCCGGAACTGGCACTCGAAGCCGATTTCCTGCAGTCCCTTCAGAAAATGACGCTGGCCGAGGTTTCCGGCGATGTGCTGATCCTCAGCAACGGCCAGGGACGCGAGATGCTGTTCACAGCCGGCGGATGAGCAGGTCCGTCAGCCGTCCCCGCGCCTCCGGCACTGGCTGATTGCCCAAAGACGGCGCCAGATGCGCGTCCAGAAAATAGCCGGTGGTGTGCAGCGCCTGCACAATTTCCGCATCCTCCGCGCTGCCCTGCCCCAGCATCACCGGCGGCAAAGGCAGCAGCCGATCCGCCCAGCCTCCGGCGCCTTCACGTGAAACAGCCCGGCCAGATTTCGGCGAGACATAGCACAGGGCGCTGCCACTGCCGGTCACGGCGCAGGCTGTCAGATCAAGGCCGAAACCCATCTCCTCCAGCAGCGCCAGCTCCCAGCGCAGATAGGCAAGCGGCCAGAGCTCTTCATTACCCAAGAGATCCAGCAACAGTTCACTGCGGGTATAGAGGTCAGGATGCGGTTCACGCTCTGGCAGGCAGAAGGACAGCAGCGCTGTCACCGCATTAAGGCCGGCCAGCGCCAGCCGTCCGGACATCGCAGCTGCAGCACGGCTGCGTAAAGGTTCAGCGTGATAGCTGCCCAGATGATCCTCCAGCCGCGCTCTCCAGGTCAGGTCCAGCTGCGCACCGGGCTGCAGGATCGGGGCCAGCTTGCGGCTGGCACCGCCGCGCACCATGCCCGCATGGCGGCCATGCTCTTCTGTAAAGACGTCGATGATGGCCGAGTTTTCACCGTGGCGGCGCATCGAAAGCAAAATGCCGTGATCACGCCATTCCACTGGCGGCCCTCACTGTTGTTCTGGCAGCCTCAGCAGACCGCATTGCGGTGCGTTCCGCAAGCGTCAAGACTTCTCCAACCCAGGCTCGTCCAGCAGGTGGCGTCCGGCCCGGTCTTCGACCTCAATAACCCAGAGGTCGGGATCAAACGACCGCTGACGCAGGATAGAAGTGTCGACCTCAGCCTCCGGCCCGGCTGAAAGCCCATCCCATTTGCGCGCGCCGCTCATCAGATCATAGGTGCGGTGGAAAGCGCGTGCCTGGCCGTCCAGGGTGTTGAGTTTGACCAGCACGGCACCCGCCGTGTCGTCACCATGCGACGTTACAAAGGCAGGGATTCCCATCAGCCGCAGCCGGGCCAGATAGGCCTGCACCCAGAATTCAGCAGTAAGGCGGGTCATGCTGCGTGTTTTCCGGCGGTGCCGCAGGTTGAACGCACAGGAGCCTCCGGCGGGAGTATTTTCACAAAGGTGAAACGCATGGGGAGCATTAATTACCGTCTTTGAAGTCGAGGCCCATTTCGGAATAGCGTTCGGATTCCTCCAGCCAATTCGGGCGCACCTTCACTTGCAGGAACAGATGCACCTTACGGTCCAGGAACTCTTCCAGCTCAGCGCGGGCCGCTTGGCTGACCGCTTTGATGGTCTCGCCCCGTTTGCCCAGAATAATCCCCTTATGCCCGTCGCGCACCACATAGATCAATTGATCCACCCGGGCTGAGCCGTCCTTGCGTTCTTCCCAGTTTTCGGTTTCAACCGTCAGCTGGTAGGGCAGTTCCTGGTGCAGGCGCAAAGTCAGTTTTTCGCGGGTCATTTCTGCCGCAATCATCCGCATTGGCAGGTCGGCAATCTGATCCTCGGGGTAGAGCCAGGGGCTTTCCGGCAGTTTGCCCGCCAGCCACTGGCGCAGGTCATCCACACCATGGCCGCGCTCGGCCGAGATCATGAATGTTTCGGCAAAACCGTAGCGGCTGTTCAGGTCCTCGGCGAGGCCCAGCAGTTTTTCTGCCGGCACCCTGTCGATCTTGTTGATGGCCAGCGCCACTTTGCGGCCAGTGCCGATTTCTTCAAGTCCGTCCAGAATGGTTTCCACGCCTTCGGTGATACCCCGGTGCGCCTCGATCATCAGCACCACGACGTCGGCATCCGCTGCGCCGCCCCAGGCAGCGGCGACCATTGCCCGGTCCAGGCGGCGGCGTGGTTTGAACAGACCTGGTGTGTCGACAAACACTAACTGCGCGTCACCTTCCATCGCCACGCCGCGGATCCGGGTTCGGGTGGTCTGCACCTTATGGGTCACGATCGAGACCTTGGCCCCGACCATACGGTTCAAAAGGGTCGATTTGCCCGCGTTGGGCTCTCCGATCAGGGCAACGAATCCGGCGCGTGTGGTCATCTTAACTGGTCCTGTTTGCAGAGTAGACCCCCTACAGGATTTTACCCACAGGGGCCAGAGGCGTTTTCAACGGGGATCCGGCACCTTCCGCAACCTTGCCCTATGTCAAAGACCTGTGGCAGATCCAATGTGACAACCGCAGCGCCGAGCCATTCCGCGAGCCAGGCTTTTCATGACATTTATGCCTTGGGGAGGCTTCCGATGAGACGCCGTGATTTTCTGCTTGGGTCTGCTGCGATGGCAGGGGTGATGGGCGCCGCGTCCTGGGGCAGCGCTCGCAGCACCGTACAGCAGCTGACCATCCAGACCGCCCGTTTTGCTTTTCGCGAAAGACCAACAGACGGGCTGGTGAGCCTGTCGCCGGATGCGCCGCCGCCGGTTCTTTACGGAACCCAGGGCGACCCCATGCACCTGCGGGTGGTCAACGGCACCGAAGATTACACCGCGATGCACTGGCATGGGCTGCGGATCGCCAACGCAATGGACGGAGTGCCTTATCTGACCCAAATGCCGATCGCAGGCGGCGAGTCGTTTGAGTATGATTTCACCCCGCCGGATGCCGGCACCTACTGGTATCACCCGCATTGCATGACCATGGCGCAGATGGCGCACGGGCTGACCGGGGTGATGGTAATCAGGGAAGCAGAGGATCCCGGTTTCGACAGTGATCAGGTGATCAACCTGCGCGACTTCCGGCTGGATGGGAATGGCGGCTTCCTGCCTTACTACACCGCCCGCGGCGCGGCCCGCAGCGGAACCCACGGCAATGTGCTGACCGCGAACTGGCTGCAGGCGCCGGTTTATGATCATCCCGCGGGCGGGCTGGTGCGGTTGCGGGTGGTGAACAGCGACACCACACGGATCTACAAGCTGCACCTCAGAACCGGTCAGGCAAGGATCATCGCTTGGGATGGGCATCCCGTCGAAATTGACGTTCCCCTGCCGTCTGTTGACGAACCGCTGCTGATCGGCCCCGGCCAGCGGGTGGATTTCGCGGTGCGGATGCCAGCAAGCGAGGGGCAGACGGCGGATCTGCTGGCAGAACTGCCAGGACAGCCCACCCGCACCATGGCGCAGCTGAGGTCCGTTGGAGCTAATCAAAAACGGGACCTGCGGGATCTGAAGCCGCTGGCTGCCAACCCCGTTTCACGTCCAGACCTTTCAAGCGCCGAGATGCTCGACTTCGTCTTTGGCTGGACGCCAGAGGGCGGGCCGCCGAATGACGGCTATTGCGGTTCCTTGGGATACAGTTTCTGGTCGATCAACCGCACACCCTGGGCCGGAGATGCGGCCAAGGGCACCGGGCCGCTGGCGACCCTGAAGCGCGGAAAAAGCTATGTGCTGCGGCTGAGGAATGAATCGCCGAACCTGCATCCGATCCACCTGCACGGGCTGGCCTTTGTCCCGATCCGCTCAAACTTGCGCAGGCTGCCGCCGCTGGTGACCGATACCATGCTGCTGCTGAAGGATGAGGTGGCCGAGATTGCGCTGGTCGCCGACAATCCCGGCGACTGGGCGTTCCACTGCCATGTGATCGAACATCAGAAAACCGGTCTCGCGGGCTATATCCGCGTGACCTGAGTGTTCAGCCGAGCTGTTCCAGCAGAGCTTTGGCGGCGGCCTGTTCGGCCTGCCGCTTAGAGCCTGCGGTGGCTTGTGCTTCGGTGCCGTCCTGCAGCCGCGCTGCGATAGTGAAGACCGGTGCGTGATCCGGGCCGCTGCGGGACACTTCGACATAGGCCGGCGGTTTCTGTCCGCGTGCCTGTGCCCATTCCTGCAGCGAGGTTTTGGCGTCGCGCGCGTCGCTTTCGACCTGATGAACACGGCGGCCCCACAGGCGCAGGATCATCTCAGCTGCGGCCTCAAAGCCTGCATCTTTGTAGACTGCAGCAATCACCGCCTCCATCGCGTCACCCAGCAGCGCCTGCTTGCGCCGGCCACCCGACATCATCTCCGACCGGCCCAGTTTCAGCACTTCGCCCAGGTCGATTTCAGCGGCAACATCAGCGCAGGCTTCCTTGCGCACCAGCGCATTGAAACGCGGCGCCAACTGGCCCTCGGTGGCGGTCTTGTCATGCTCCAGCAGAGCCGTTGCCATCACCAGCCCCAGAACCCTGTCGCCCAGGAATTCCAGCCGCTGGTTGTCTTTGCGGTTGGGCGAGGACACAGACGCGTGGGTCACGGCGCGCTGCAACAGGTCGGGGCGGGCAAAGCGATGCCCGATCCGGTCTTCAAACGCGCGCAATTCCTTGGACAGCTTCACTGGATCCCCTTGAAGAAACGGTCGCTCCGCCAGGTCCAGAAGTAGAGCATGGACCGCCCGGCTGAGGAGAACATGATCCGGTCGGCCCGGCCGATCAGGTTTTCAAACGGAACGAAACCCACGCCGCCGGCAGACTGCGGCAAGCGGCTGTCCGAGGAATTGTCCCGGTTGTCGCCCATAAAGAAATAGTGGCCTTCCGGCACCTGATAAACGCCGGTATGATCCATGCCCTGATTGGTGATGTTAAGCACAATATGCTCATTGCCGCCCGGCAGGGTTTCCAGTTTGCGCGATTTATTGCAGACAGCACCCTGGCCCACCGGCGCGTTTTCACATCGCGGGAAGGAACCCTGCGGCCCCTGGCGTTCCATCACTTCCTCGAACTGGCCCGCGTCCTGCAGTTTGACCGGTTCGCCGTTGATGAACAGCACACCGTTTTTCATCTGAATCTTGTCGCCCGGCAGACCGATCAGCCGTTTGATGAAGTCATTGCTGTTGACCGGATGGCGGAACACCACCACATCGCCGCGCTTGGGCTGGCTGCCCATCAAACGGGTGTTGTCGCCGTCCAGGAAGCCGCAGATGTTCTTGGCGTCGATGTTGAGACCAACAGCAGGGATGCGCACGCTGGGGCAGGACGCGTAAGAATAGCCATAGGCCATCTTGTTCACGAACAGGAAATCCCCAATCAGCAGGGTCTCTTTCATCGATCCGGAGGGGATCCAGAAGGGCTGGAAAAACAGGGTGCGGAAGACACCGGCGATCAGCAGCGCATAGACGATGGTCTTTATCGTCTCGATGATCGAACTGCTGGTCTTTGCTTTGGCCGTCATCAGGCTCTCCGGATTGGAAACAGGGTCCGGCGCTACATGCGGGCCTGAGGGGGGCAAGTCAAGTTCCGGCGGGCAATTCCGCCGGGTTCGCGGGGATAGGACGCGCCTCGATCACCACAAAGGCCTGCGCCCAGGGGTGATCATCAGTCAGTGTCACGTGGATCACAGCCTCATGGGCAGGAGGCGTCATCTCGCGCAGGCGTTCGGCGGCCCAGCCGGTCACATGCATCACCGGCTGGCCGGTGCGCAGATTGGTAACTGCCATGTCCTTCCAGGCAATCCCCATGCGCAGGCCGGTACCCAGCGCCTTGGAACAGGCCTCCTTGGCGGCCCAGCGTTTGGCATAGGTGCCCGCCACGTCGCGACGGCGTTCGGCCTTCTTCTGTTCGGTTTCGGTGAAAACCCGGTTGCGGAACCTGTCTCCGAAACGGTCCAGCGTGCGCTGGATGCGCTCGATATTGGCGAGATCGGTTCCAACACCCAGGATCATTCTTCCAACCGCTTCAACCCCAGTTTGATGCCATGCCCCAGGAACAGGCGGTTGACCATCAGGATGACTGCCAGAAGCAGCAGGAAAATTCCGGCCAGGAAAACAAGTGGAATGGTCTCCCGCGCCTCGGCGACCATTGGCGAGTTCCAGTAGAGCGGCAGCTGAATGATGGTCAGCACGGCCACCACCCCGGTCATCGCCGCAGCGTTGATCCAGGCCGTTTTACCTGCCAGCGGCGCCCGGGTTGAATGGGCAATTCGGATCCCTTCAAGAACCGCAGCAAACATCGGCGGCAGAACCGTTGCCAGCCCGGCCGGCATACCAACCCCGAATTGTGCAAGCACCAATCCCAGCAGAAGCATCGCGACTGAGGCCGCCATCCACAGCAGCCCGTAGCGGATCAGATTGACTGGCATAGCCGCGTTACCCCCGTGCATCATCCATCAGCCGGCGCATTTCCTGCACTGCAGGGGTCAGCCCGCGGAAGACCGCCTCGCCGATCAGGAAGTGGCCGATATTCAGCTCCTTCACCTCTGGAAAGGCCGCCACCGGCTTTACTGTTTCATAGGTGAGTCCATGACCTGCATGCACTTCCAGCCCCAGCGAATGGGCAAACGCGGACATCTCGCGCAGTGCTTCCAGTTCGCGGTCGCGGTCCTCGGCCTTGCCCTCGGCGTGATAGTCGCAATAGGCGCCCGTGTGCAGTTCGATCACCTCGGCACCGATCCGGTGCGCGGCTTCGATCTGCTTTTTATCAGCCGCAATGAAGATCGACACCCGGCAGCCCGCATCGCGCAAGGGCGCGATGTAATGGGCCAGACGGTTTTCTTCACGGGCGACCTCGAGCCCGCCTTCAGTGGTGCGTTCCTCGCGTTTTTCCGGCACGATGCAAACCGCGTGCGGCTTGTGGCGCAAGGCGATCTGCTGCATTTCCTCGGTCGCTGCCATCTCGAAATTCAGCGGCACGGTCAGCGCTTCCATCAACCCGTCGATATCTGCATCGGTAATATGGCGGCGGTCTTCGCGCAGGTGCGCCGTGATCCCGTCTGCGCCAGCCTCCTCGGCCAGCTTCGCGGCGCGGACCGGGTCCGGATAGGCACCGCCGCGGGCGTTGCGCACGGTGGCAACATGGTCGATGTTCACGCCCAGGCGCAATTTGTTCTGTGTCATGACAGCTGTCTCATCCGTCTGAAGTCAAAGCTTTAACCAAAGACTAGACACCAGCCCGGCAAGAGCAACCCCGCAAGTGATAATGGTACAATCCGGCTGCCCGGGTCAGGCGTCAGTCCCGACTTCTGCCCGTTGTTTGATTGCCTCGAACTTGGCCTTAATCTTGGACCGCCGGCGCTGCTGGTAGACGCGGATCACCGGCAGGCTTAGCACATAGCAGACCGTGGCCGTGATAATGCCCGGGATGATGCCGCCAATCATGTAAGGGTAGAATACTTCATTGTAGAACAAATACAGGCCCTGCCAATCGGCGGGCCGGTCGTTGAACAGCGCAATCAGGTTGTCCTTCAGGTCGCCGCCGGCTGCCATGAATTTGCCAACCAGGGATTTGTCGACTTCCTCGTCGAACTCGGTGCCCAGGATCCAATGCCCGGTCTGCAGCGAGGCCACTCCGATCGGCACATAGGTCAGCGGGTTGCCAAAGAAGGTGGCGCTGAGCGAGGCAAGAATATTTCCGTTCATCAGCCGGGAAACGATCGCCGCCACAAGAAAATGCAGCCCGTAAAAAGGCGTGAAGGTGGTGAACACTCCGGCCCAGATGCCGCGGGCGATGCGCTCGGGCGAATCGGGCAGACGCCGCACCCGGTGCTTTACATACAGGAACGCCCTTCCCCAGCCGCCGCGCGGCCAGAGAAAATTCGCCAGCGCCCGGAGGGGCGGACGTCTGTCCCGGCGCCTGAATACCAAAGCTGTGCGTCCTTCCCAGTTCCCGGCTCAAAATTTCAGCGGCTTATCCCGGAAAATGGCGTTCTTCCGGCTTGTTCCGGAACCGCGCCACCGCGGCAACATCGCTTTCGGCTTCAAGCGTCAGCATCAGCGAGTGCAGCTGTTCCACATCCCGCAGCTCCACATTGATCATAAGCCGGTAAAAGTCTGGTTTCCTGTCGACAAATTCAAGGTCCGAGATATTGGCCTTTTTCTCGCCAATCAATGTGCAAATGCGCCCCAGCACACCGGCGTCATTGCCAATGGTCAGTTCAAGCGTGGTGCCATAAGCCGCCGGGTGGGTGCCGCTGTGCCATTGCACATCCATCCAGCGTTCCGGCTGGTCCTCAAACTCGCCCAGCTTGTCGCAATCCGCAGAATGCACGACAACCCCGCGGCCGCGGTAGGTAATACCAATGATGCGCTCACCCGGCAGCGGCTGGCAGCAGGGCGCGCGCTCAAAGCTTTGACCCGGCTCCAGGCCGACCACCGCGCGGCGCGGAGAGATTTCGTCGCCATCGCCAGTGGTGGTCAGTTCCGGATAAACCGATTGCACCACGTCATGCGCGGTGATCTCTGCCGCGCCAAGCCGCGCCAGCAGCTCATTCACCCCGCCTGCCCGCAAGGCGCGCGCTGCGGTTTCCAACGCTTTGTCGGTGGCTTTCTTGCCGACATGTTCAAAAGCCGAGCGGGCCAGTTCATGGCCCAGCTTCACAAACCGCGCCCGGTCCGCTTCGCGCAGGGCGCGGCGGATCGCAGTGCGGGCCTTGCCGGTGGTGGCAATCTCCAGCCAGCTGACCTGCGGGGTCTGGCCCTCGGCGGTGATCACATCCACAGATTGGCCATTGCGCAGCCGGGTCCACAGCGGCACCCGGATCCCGTCTACCTTGGCGCCGACGCAGGCATGGCCGATGCGGGTGTGGATGGCATAGGCAAAGTCGATCGGCGTCGCACCTTTCGGCAGTTTGATCACATCGCCCTTTGGCGTGAAGCAGAACACCTGGTCCGAATACATCTCGAGCTTCACCGCCTCGAGAAATTCATCGTGATCATCCTCGGCGTCGAATTGCTCGGTCAGCGAGGCGATCCACTTGGCCGGATCCACGGCAAAGGGGTTCTCCGTCCGCACACCGTCGCGGTAAGACCAATGCGCCGCAACCCCGGTTTCGGCCACGTCATGCATCTGCCGGGTGCGGATCTGCACCTCAACCCGCTTGCCGTCGCGGCCCGACACTGTGGTGTGGATTGAGCGGTAGCCATTGGATTTCGGCTGGCTGATGTAATCCTTGAACCGGCCCGGCACCGCCCGCCAGCGCTGGTGGATGGCGCCCAGCGCGCGGTAGGCGTCCTCTTCGGACAGGGTGATTACCCGGAAACCGTAGATATCAGAGAGCCGCGAAAAGCCCTGATCCTTGGCCTGCATCTTGCGCCAGATCGAATAGGGCTTCTTGGCGCGGCCGAACACTTCGGCCTCGATCCCGGTCTTTTCCAGCTCCAGCCGCATGTCACCGGTAATCCGGTGGATCACATCGCCTGTTTCGCGCTGCAGGGTCACAAAGCGGCGGATGATCGACTGACGCCCTTCGGCGTTGAGCACGCGGAAGGCCAGATCCTCCAGCTCTTCGCGCATCCACTGCATCCCCATGCGGCCCGCCAGCGGCGCATAGATGTCCATCGTCTCGCGCGCTTTCTGGGCCTGCTTTTCCGGGCGCATCGCCTTGATTGTGCGCATGTTGTGCAGCCGGTCGGCGAGCTTGACCAGGATCACCCGCAGGTCCTTGGACATTGCCATGAACAGCTTGCGGAAGTTTTCAGCCTGCTTGGTCTCGCGGCTGGAGAGCTGCAGATTGGTCAGCTTGGTGACGCCATCGACCAGCATCGCCACCTCATCGCCAAAACGGCGGGTGACCTCCTCGTAAGAGGCCTTGGTGTCTTCGATGGTGTCATGCAAAAGCGCGGTGATGATTGTTGCATCATCCAGGCGCTGTTCGGTCAGGATGGCGGCAACGGCCACCGGATGCGTGAAATAGGGTTCGCCCGAATGGCGGTATTGCCCTTCATGCATCTGCTCGCCGAATGCAAAAGCTTCAGCAATCCTGTCCGCATTTGTCTTTGGGTTGTAGTTGCGGACCAGAGCAAGCAGATCTCCAGCGGAAATATCGGGGGAGTTCATGTCCGGTCCGCAGCCTCAAATTCGTCAGCGTATGCCTCAGCCCTGGCCCTGGGCCTCCATCAGCGCGCGCAGCAGTTTCTCTTCAGACATATCGTCATCGGCGGGCTTGTCGTGATCCGCGCCCATCAGCAGAGCCATCGAATCCTCTTCCGGCTCATCGACTTCGATCTGAGTCTGGTTGCCTTCGATCAGACGCTCACGCAGATCGTCTGCGCTTTGAGTCTCGTCAGCGATTTCACGCAAGGAAACGACCGGGTTTTTGTCGTTGTCGCGGTCCACGGTGATCGGGGCACCAGCCGAGATTTCGCGGGCACGGTGCGCTGCCAGCATCACCAGCTCAAAGCGGTTGGGCACTTTATCGACGCAATCTTCAACCGTCACGCGGGCCATCAGCGACTCTCCATATCATTCCGGGTCCAGAAGGCAGACATTTACGCCCAAACCTTTCCCTTGACAAGAGCGGAAAACACCGCATCACGCGTCCTGCAACGGCGTGACCTCTGCCACATCTTCCGGTGGCAATTCCGCCAGCAGCCCGGCGGCAGTTTTCTGCAGCACCGGGTGGCGCCAGCGCGGGGCAATATCGCAAAGCGGCACCAGCACAAAGGCGCGGTCCTGAATGCGCGGATGCGGCAGGATCAGCTGCCCTGGCGCCTCCTGCATCTGGGTCTCCAGCGGCAGCCCCTGCCAGCGGGCAAACCCCTCCGCGTCCGGCAGCACCGCGCCGCCATAGTCGATCAGATCCAGATCAAGCGTACGCATCCCCCAGCGCTGCTGGCGCACCCGCGCGAACTGCGCTTCAATCTCGTGCAAGCGCGCCAGCAGCGCGCGCGCGGACAAAGACGTTTCAACCGCAACCGCGGCGTTCACATAATCCGGCCCCGCTCCTGCCGGGAAACAGGGTGTCTGAAAGAAACGCGAGATGCAGCGCAGCACAACATCATCCGATTGCAAAGCGGCAAGAGCCTTTGACAAGGTGGCTTGCGGCGCATCTGCCTCAACAGGCAGGTTGCCGCCAAGCGCGATGAGCGACGTTTTCCGGTTTCCGGCCATTTTTGACCCTATTTCAGAATGGCAGTATACTTGCGGCAGATGACAAATAACTTACATTAAGTCCACCCGTCCCGCTGATTTCAAGCACTCACTCACGGAACACCCGGCCGGGACGGTTATACCGGAAGGAACATTTTATGTTTTATAAAGACGAACGGCTTGCGCTGTTCATAGACGGGTCGAACCTGTACGCCGCAGCTAAGGCGCTTGGGTTTGACATCGACTATAAGCTTTTGCGGCAGGAATTCATGCGCCGCGGCAAGCTTCTGCGGGCCTTTTATTACACTGCCCTGCTGGAGAATGACGAGTATTCACCGATCCGCCCATTGGTCGACTGGCTGCATTACAATGGCTTCACCATGGTCACCAAACCGGCCAAGGAATACACCGACAGCATGGGCCGCCGCAAAGTCAAAGGCAACATGGATATCGAGCTTACCGTTGATGCCATGGAATTGGCCCCGCGGGTGGATCATATCGTGCTTTTCTCAGGCGATGGCGATTTCCGGCCGCTGATTGCCAGCCTGCAGCGCCAGGGCGTGCGTGTCTCGGTGGTGTCTACCATCCGCAGCCAGCCGCCTATGATCTCGGACGATCTGCGCCGCCAGGCCGACAATTTCATCGAGCTGGAAGAACTGCGCGATGTCATCGGCCGCCCGCCGCGCGAGCAAAGCGAACCGCGTTCAGCGACCGCTGCGCACGGCTAAGAAAAACCTGCCGGAACAGGGCGCCTGATGGGGTGGCGCCTTGTTCCGGACAGCGCGTTCCCCCGCTTGACTATTGGTCTGATTGCGGTGGGTAGCCCGTATCGTTGTGTGTGGCGCATCCAGCGTGCCGGCAGTGCCCTGAACCGGTGGATCCGCCGGCATCAAGAAGCTGCTTTGAGCTTGGGCGGGGCCGTCTGAACGGCCGCGCCAGCCGCTGCCTGTTAAAGGCAGAAATTGTCTTTTTCATACAATCACCGCTGTCCGCGCGGCACTTCCGGCCTATTTGCGGCCGGTCGCCGCGGCAAGTTCCGCAGGCACCGGCTGCGGCCCCGCCGGCACTGGACCTTACGGCCCGAACCGCTTACCTCTGGCCGTAAGGAGACGCCAATGACCAAGCCAGCCCTGACACTCTACCTTGCTGCGCCGCGCGGCTTTTGCGCCGGAGTGGACCGCGCCATCAAGATTGTCGAAATGGCGATCGGTAAATGGGGGGCGCCGGTCTATGTGCGCCACGAAATCGTGCACAACAAATTCGTCGTCGACTCGTTGCGCGACAAGGGCGCGGTGTTTGTCGAGGAGTTGGACGAATGCCCTGATGACCGCCCGGTGATTTTTTCCGCCCACGGGGTTCCGAAATCAGTCCCGGCCGAGGCCGGCCGCCGCGAAATGGTCTATGTCGATGCCACCTGCCCGCTGGTCTCCAAGGTGCATATCGAGGCCCAACGCCACGCCGAAGCCGGCCTGCAGATGATCATGATCGGCCACAAGGGCCACCCGGAAACCATCGGCACCATGGGACAGCTGCCCGACGGCGAGGTGCTGCTGGTGGAAACCGTCGAGGACGTGGCCGCGGTGGAGGTGCGCGACCCGGATCAGCTGGCCTATGTCACCCAGACCACCCTATCGGTCGATGACACCAAGGGTATCGTGGCAGCATTGCACCAGCGGTTCCCGAACATTACCGGCCCGCACAAGGAAGACATCTGCTACGCCACCACCAACCGCCAGGAGGCGGTGAAGTCGGTGGCGCCCAAAGCAGACGCTCTGCTGGTGGTCGGCGCGCCGAACTCCTCGAATTCCCGCCGCCTGGTCGAGGTCGGCGCCAAAAACGGCTGCGATTACGCCCAACTGGTGCAACGCGCGGACAACATAGACTGGCGCGCGCTGGAGGGTATCCGCTCGGTTGCCATCACCGCCGGCGCCTCGGCCCCGGAACTGCTGGTCAACGAAGTGATCGACGCCTTCCGCGGCCGCTACGACGTGACGGTCGAGGTAGTGGAAACCGCTGTCGAAACCGTGGAATTCAAGGTGCCCAAGGTGTTGCGCGAAACCGCCTGACGAAACGCGGCTGGATTGCGGCGAAAGTCACAGAAAACACGCCTGCGGTACGCTATTCATGTTACCCAAAAGCACTCGGACATTTTTTCAGGAGCCGCATTGATGATTACCCTGCAATTTCTGATCACCGCCTTTGTTGTTGTCCTCGCCCCGGGTACCGGCGTCATTTACACATTGGCCCTGGGCCTCGGCCAAGGCCGCCGCGCTGCGATCTGGGCTGCGCTTGGCTGCACCTTCGGCATTCTTCCGCATTTGGCTGCAGCAACCCTCGGGCTGGCGGCGGTCCTGCACAGTTCGGCGCTGCTGTTCCAGATCGTCAAGGCCGCAGGCGTTGCCTATCTGCTTTATCTGGCCTGGCAGGCCCTGCGCAGCGGCGGCGTCCTGGCCGTCAGCTCTAAGCGTACCAGCCAGCCCGGCTGGACCATCGCCTGGCGCGGAGCGCTGATCAACATTCTGAACCCCAAACTGTCGGTATTCTTTCTGGCGCTGCTGCCGCCGTTCCTGAGCGGCACCCCCGCCAGCGCAACGCTGGAGATGTCCGTTCTGGGACTGGTGTTCATGATGATGACCTTCGTCATTTTTGTATTCTACGGGCTGTTTGCCGCACAGGCCCGCAATTATCTGCTGAACAGCGAGCGGGTGCTGAAATGGATGAGCCGCGGCTTCGCCGCCGTGTTTGCAGGCCTCGCAGCCCGGCTAGCGTTGGAACGCGCCTGAGCCTACGGAGACCGCAGTATGACCGATTCAGAAACCATCCGCGTCTACGATAGCCGCGCCGCCGATTATGCCGCGCTGACAGATGAGCAAGCCGGAAACGACCCAAGCCTGGCGGCCTTCATCGAAGCCTGCCCCAAGGGTGGCCGGGTGCTTGATCTTGGCTGCGGCCCCGGTACTGCCGCTGCGTGCATGGCCCAATCCGGTCTGCAAGCTGATGCGCTGGATGCCTCTGCCGAGATGGTCGCATTGGCGGACCAGCACGCTGGCGTCAACGCCCGCCTGGCGACCTTCGATCAGATCGGAGGCACCGCGATCTATGATGGCATCTGGGCAAATTTCAGCTTGCTGCACGCCCCGCGCGCCGATATGCCCCGGCATCTGGCAGCCCTCAAGCAGGCGCTGAAACCCGGCGGTGTGTTTCACATCGGCATGAAACTGGGGGAAGGCGAAGCCCGCGACGGTATCGGCCGCCTCTATACCTATTACTCCGAGGACGAACTGGTGCAGCTTCTGGAACAGACTGGCTTTGACGTGAAAACCCGCAAATTCGGCGAGGCTGAGGGCCTGGATGGCACCATGGCCCCCTTCATTCTGGTGACCGCCCATGGCTGAGCTGTTTGCCTATACCGATGGCGCTTGCTCCGGCAACCCCGGCCCCGGCGGATGGGGTGCGTTGCTGCGTGCGATGGATGGAGACACCGTCGTCAAGGAGAAAGAACTGAAGGGTGGCGAAGCCGAGACCACCAATAACCGGATGGAACTGCTGGCGGCGATTAACGCGCTGGAAAGCCTGGCGCGCCCGTCCACGCTCACCGTGGTGACCGACTCGGCCTATGTGAAGAACGGCGTCACCGGCTGGATCTTCGGCTGGAAAAGAAACGGCTGGAAAACCTCCAGCAAGAAGCCGGTCAAGAACGTCGAGCTGTGGCAGCGCCTGGACGAAGCGCAAGCCCGCCACAAAGTGACTTGGGAATGGGTCAAGGGCCACGCCGGCCACCCGGAGAACGAACGCGCGGATGAACTGGCCCGCGCGGGCATGGCGCCCTTCAAGAAAAAGAAGAGCGCCTGATGCAAGCGCACTGCCCATGACATTTCTGGCGCTGCTGGATTACGCTTCTGTTCTGGTTTTTGCCCTGTCCGGCGCACTGGTGGCCAGCCGGGCACAGCTGGATATCGTCGGCTTTGCTTTTGTTGCCTGCCTGACTGCGCTTGGCGGCGGCACGCTGCGCGACCTGCTTTTGGACCGCAATCCGGTGTTTTGGATCGGCAACCCGAATTACATCCTGCTTGCGGCCTTTGCAGCGGTGGCCGTGTTCTTCACTGCGCATTTGCTGGAAAGCCGGTTGCGCTGGGTCGTGTGGCTCGACAGTTTTGCGCTGGCCGTGGCCGTCCCCGCGGGGACAGGTGCTGCGCTGGCGCTGGACAGCCCGCCGGTGATCACCGTGCTGATGGGCATGGCTACCGGAACCATGGGCGGTTTGATGCGCGACGTGGTCTGCAACGAGGTGCCATTGGTGCTGAAACAGGGTGAGCTGTACATCTCCTGCGCCATGGCAGGAGCGATCACTGCCGTTATGATGATCTGGCTGGGACTGGAGGTACGGTTTGCCCTGCTGGCCTGCGCCGGGGTGTGCTGGACATTGCGGGCAGGTTCCATCCTGTTCGGCTGGCACCTGCCTGTCTACAAAAGCCGCCCGCCGCGCAGTTAAGACCGACTTGCGGCCAGAACAATGGGCGCCTTCCTCCAATCAACCGGAAATACCTGATTGTGAACCCAATCTTCACAACCCGGATGCGGAAACTGTCACCAGCGCAATCAGATACGCGGCGGCTGCGGAGCAAGGCTGCTCAATCTGCCGCCACCGAAAGCCAAGACGCGCTGACACGAATGGCACCCGCTACCAATCAGCCGCAATCAGGCGGTTTTGCGGCTGTCAGCCAACGAGTTCAGAAACTCCTGGCCGTCCTTGCTGATCCTGGCTTTCCGGCCCTTGCGCCGATGCCAGACCAGCGCCATTTCATGATATTCCCGCAGATTGTCGTCTTGCAGAAGGTCTTCCTTGATCTGCAGCGCAGCTGAGAAATTGTCCGCCAGCCGCCGGTCTTCTTCTTCATTCTTATCAAACTTGTGCCAGTAGCCTGGCTCGATGGAGGAGGTGAAGTGGTTTGCCCGGCCGCGGGCTTTCTTGTTCAGGAACCCGTCACGCGACCGCAGCGCATAGTGGTTGAGCTGCGCTGCAGAATAGCCGTAGCCGCCGCGCACGTACAGGGCGCCTTCCAGCTCATCCTCCGGCAGGCGTGTGCCATCGGCAAGCTGCCAGTTCACCTCGCCCGCCGTGTCCGCAAGAAAAGGGCGGTGAACCCCCATACGGGTGAATTTCCCATTTTTGCGGAACGCTGTCTTGAAGAAACGGTGTTCATCCGGGAGCCCCGCCGCGGGTTCAGCCAGCACAAAGGCCTGAGGCACAGGGGGATGATCCACAGGTCCAACACCCGCATTGCCGAAAATGCGCCAAACAAAGGAAACCGCATCTGCATCCGCCCGCTCTGCCAGCAGCCCCGGCAACGTGCCGTCACCGGAATTGATCTGCAGATATTCATCGACGTCGATCACCAGAACCCAGTCGGCATTGTTCACCTTGGGTTCGTATTCCGCCCACATCAGTGCGCTTTTGTGCGGGCCGCGGCGCACCACCCGGCTGAACCGGTGTTCGATTACACCCATCCGGTGCAAGCAGCGCAGGATGTGGTCCGTGGGATCGGAGCATTCATTGGTGAAGATGACAAAATCGCTGACACCAATGGATTTGTAGTGGCTGATCCAGTCGAGAATATAGGCGCCTTCATCCTTCATGGTGGTCACAACCACCACGTTCGGCGCGCCGGGCTGGCCGCTGTCCTGTGTCATCTGCAAATGCCCTCTGCCTCGATTTTCCACCGCATTGCTCAGCGGTTGAGATATTGTATTCATTCAGCGGCCCGGTGCAGCAGAAATCACCCGTTCTCCCTTCGGCTGTGGCCTGTGTACCTCAGCCGGGATTACTTTTGCAGATAACGCTGCCAAAGCCAGATCAGCACCAAAGCGCCCAGTACCGCGCCGGCAAAGCCGGCCATGAACCCCATGACCGCCAGCAGGGCGCGCAGCACCAGCCCGCCGATCAATGCACCGGCCATGCCAATCACAACAGTTGTGATAATATCGGTTTCAAGCCGCATCAGCCGGGTCGCCAGGAAACCTGCCGCAGCGCCGATGATAATCAATGCAAGAACGGGCATAGCAATCTCCCTATCTGCGCCAATGGGTCGGCACGATCACCAAGGCCCCGATGGAAGAGGCAATCGCATTCCAGCCCGGCGCGCTGAAGCCGATGCCGAACATCAGCCGCATGAAATAGAACAGGAACGCTCCACCAGTGCAAATGATGATCGATGGCACATAGCCATTGCTGGTAAAGCCGCTGCGTTCAGAAGCGTAGCCGACAATACCGGCAATCACCACGGTGCCCATCAGGGTCAGAATCATGCCGGGCTCCCGGTTACAGGCGGCAGCCCTTCAAAACAGGGTAGCCACGTAAGAATGCTTCAGGATCCTGCGCGCTTTTACCTGCCCGTTGCAAGCGCAACAGCTGGACCGCCCCGGACCCGCAAGCGATTGTCAGATTGTCATCCAGAACTTCGCCCGGCGCGCCTTGACCCTTTGCCAAACGTGACGCCAGCAGCTTGACCCGCTGGCCCTCGATTTCGCACCAAGCACCGGGGAAGGGCGACAGCCCGCGAATCTGACGGTCCACTTCAGCCGCCGGACGGGTCCAGTTTATCTGCGCCTCGCCTTTGTCGATCTTTTCGGCATAGGTAACACCCGCCTCCGGCTGCACCTCAGGTGTCAGCTCTGCCAGGCGGCTCAGGGCGTCCACGATCAGCGCAGCGCCCATCTCCGACAGCCGGTCATGCAGCTGGGCGGTGGTTTCCCCGTCCCCGACTGCGGTGGCCTCCCGCAGCAGCACTGGACCGGTGTCCAACCCTGCCTCCATCTGCATGATGCAAATGCCGGTTTCCGGATCCCCCGCCATGATCGCCCGGTGGATCGGCGCCGCACCGCGCCAGCGCGGCAAGAGGCTGGCGTGGATGTTCAGGCAGCCATGTTCGGGTGCGTCCAGAACCGCCTGCGGCAGGATCAGACCGTAGGCCACAACCACCGCCACATCCGCATTCAAAGCCGCAAAGGCTTCCTGTTCTTCTGCCCCTTTCAGAGAAACTGGATGGCGCACTTCCAGTCCCAAGGCCGCGGCGCGGGCGTGGACGGGTGCGGGCCGGTCCTTCTTGCCGCGGCCTGCAGGCCGGGGAGGCTGGCAGTAAACGGCGGCAATTTCGTGCCCTGCATCGACCAGCGCATCCAGCACCGGCACCGAAAAATCAGGCGTTCCCATGAAGATAATACGCATCTGCATCCCCTGCCCCGGTTGCCCTGCCCGCAGCCGTCAAAACGGGCCTTACGCAGTTTCGCGTCCGTCCTGGGGACGGGGCCGGGCGCGAACCGGGCCCAAGCGGCCCGGGAAATGAAATCCGGCCTCAGCCGTTCAGCTTTTTCGCCTTGCGGATCAGCATGTCGCGTTTCACCTTGCTTAGACGGTCGAAATACATCCTGCCGTTCAGATGATCGATCTGATGCTGTACCGAGGTCGCCTCAATTCCGATAAAATCCTTGCGGTCAACCATGCCCTGTTCGTTGATGAAACGGACGGTCACGGCACGCGGGCGTTTGATCTTGGCTGAGACGCCCGGTAGATTGGGGCTGGCTTCGTCATGCTCGCGCAGTTCGATCGAGGAGTGCAGGATCTCCGGGTTGGCCAGCTTCACCGCGCGGCCGCGTTCGGTGGAGCCGTCCACCACTGCCAGCCGCAGCATCACGCCGATCTGGTTGGCGGCCAGGCCCACGCCCGGCATCGCGTCCATAGTATCAACCATGTCGTTCCAGATTTCACGAATCTCACTGGTGATTTCGCTCACGTCTTCGGCCTTGGTGCGCAGGCGCTTGTCAGGCCAGGGCAGGCAGGTGCGGACGGTCATGTCTGATGTTTCCTCAGGCGCGGGCGCGTTCGCGCTTCAACTTCTGCATCTTGCGGGTGATCATCTGGCGCTTCAGCGGTTTCAGGTAATCGATGAACAGCTTGCCGTTCAAGTGGTCGATCTCATGCTGCACGCAAGTGGCCCAAAGCCCGTCGAAGGTCTCGCGCTGCGCATTGCCGTCGCGATCCATCCATTCGACTTCTACGACCCTGGGACGGGTCACTTCGGCATACTGGTCCGGGATCGACAGGCAGCCTTCCTCATAAACGTTGGTGTCGTCCGACGACGACAGGACCTGCGGGTTGAACATCACCAAGGGGCGCGCATCGCCGTCCTCTTCCTTAACGCAATCCAGCACGATCAGCCGTTGCAGAATACCGATCTGCGGCGCCGCCAGGCCAATGCCGGGGGCTGCATACATGGTTTCCAGCATGTCATCCGCCAGCACGCGCAAATCATCGCTCAGGTCCGGCACAGGCACGCAGACCTTTTTCAGGCGGGGATCGGGATGGATCAGGATCGGTCGTTTCATGCGCTTCATGTATGCGATCAGCAGCGCCATCGCAACGCCCCCTTGCGCGTGCCGCTGCAGCGGCTAGCTTCGCATGCAAAGTTAAGGGCAACGACACGGGAATTCACCACATGAATTTTGACAAAATCACCGACCGCTGCGGCACTCACAGTTCGAAATGGGACAAAATGGAGAAACTGTACGGCATCCCGGCGCAGGACGGTCTGGCGATGTGGACGGCGGATTCCGACTATGAAACTGCGCCTTGCGTGATTGATGCAGTCAAAGCCGCCGCCGAACATGGTGTCTTCGGCTATTCCTGGCAGCACCCGGAGTATCTGCAGGCGGTTCAATGGTGGATGAAAACCCGCCACAGCTGGGACATTGAAACCGATTGGGTATTGACATCGCAAGGGCTGGGCAATGCCATTGCCCTCTGCCTGGATGTCTGGAGCCAGCCCGGTGATGGCGCTGTTATCTTCTCGCCCGTTTATCATGAGTTTGCGCACAAGGTGAACAAGTCGGGGCGCAAGGTTACCGAATGCCCGCTGGCGCGCGACGGCGATACCTACAATCTGGACCTCGACGATGCGCAATCGCGCCTGAACGGAACCGAGAAGCTGCTGCTGTGGTGCTCGCCGCAAAACCCTTCAGGCCGGGTCTGGACCGCCGAAGAACTGCGCGCAGTGGCAGAGTTCGCCAAGCGCAACGGGTTGATTCTGATCTCCGACGAAATTCACCATGACCTTGTCTATTCTGGCAGCACTTTTGTGCCGATGGACGTGGCGGCCCCCGACGCACGCGCCTGGACTGTGACCCTGACCGCGCCTTCGAAAACCTTCAATATTGCCGGCCAACGGACCGGCAATATGATCATTCCAGACCCGGAGCTGCGCGCCGCAATGCGGCACCGGCAGAACACGCTGGACTATGATCCCAGCGCGCTTGGTGTTGCGATGATCACCGCCGCCTACTCCCCCGAGGGTGCGGAATGGGTGGATGCCCAGGTCGCCCACCTGGAAGGCAACCGAAGACTGTTTGACGCGACCGTGAACGCCCTGCCGGGGCTGAAATCACTGCCGCTGCAATCGACCTATCTGGCCTGGGTGGATTTCTCCGGCACCGGTATGAACCGCGAGGAATTCATCAAACGGCTGCGCGAAGACGCAAAGATCGCGACTTCGCCCGGCGACGGTTTCGGCACCGGCGGCGAACTCATGGAACGCTTCAACCTGGCCACCCAGCGGTCACGGGTGGAGGAAGCCTGCCGCCGCCTGACTGCAGCCTTCTCGGACCTGCAGTAACCATGAAGCGCCTGCTGCGTCTTCTGGCGCTGGTTGTTCTGACCGGCGCCGCCTGGCAGGCTTTTGCACCGCGGCCCGCACCGCCGCCGCAGGCCGCGGCGGTGGAGCGGATCGACCGCATCCTGATCGAAAAATCCGCCCGCCGCCTGACCGCCAGCCGGGCGGGTGAGACGGTGCTGGAGTTCCCCATTGCGCTAGGGTTCGAACCGGCAGGTGACAAGTTTCAGGAAGGTGACGGAAAAACGCCCGAAGGCACATTCCTGATCGACCGGCGCAACCCCAACAGTGCCTATCATCTGTCGCTGGGAATCAACTATCCGCAGCCCGAAGACAGGAAGCAGGCCCAAGCGGCCGGGGTCAGCCCCGGCGGCGACATCTTCATTCATGGACAGCCGAATTCGGTGGGCGATCTGATCACCCTGCCCGGCGATTGGACCGCCGGCTGCATCGCTGTCAGCAATGAACAGATGGAAACGCTGTGGCGCCTGGCAGAAATCGGGACGGAGATTGAAATCCGTCCCTGAGCCAGCGGCTCAGATCTTGCCCTGCGACTGGTCGAAGGGGATCAGCCCGGAAGGTGCGTCCGGGGATTTGTAGAAATCCAGCGGTGCCCTGTCCGCAGCGGGTGTTGAGCGCTTGAATTCATAGCGCATCTCACCGCCCTCTTCTTCGCTGGCAACGATCAGGCATTGCGACAGGTGCCGCGCTCCCTCGTAAAGATCGACCAGCCCGCGCAGCATCGGCGCGGTCTCTGCCTCAACCGAAAAACCCGTCTTCCACATCCGCAGAACCGGGACCAGCTCATTGTCCGCCATTACCCGCAAACGGCTTTTCTTGCGCATCCCCTGAAGGCGGGCGGTGTCCAGCGCTTCCTGCACGGCTTTGGGCACATAGGTATTCATCGTTCCGGCCTTCCAAATGCTTAGGGTCTCTCGGGTCCTTCTTTCAACGGTGCGTCACAAATATATAAAATCAAGTGAACATTTTCGGAAATTTGACGGTCGCGCAATTTTGTTGCTCTTGTGCAGTGGCGCAGAGGGCTTGCGCGCTGCACTGCATAGGCACCCGGCCTGAGCAGGTCTATGTTTCCTGCGCACAGCAGCAGGAGCAGACCCGATGGGCCTTTTGATCGACGGGAAATGGCACGACAAGTGGTATGATACCAAATCCAATGGCGGCGCGTTCAAACGCAGCGAATCGCAGTTCCGCAACTGGATCACAGCCGATGGCAGCGCCGGTCCTTCGGGCAAAGGCGGCTTCCCGGCAGCAAGCGGACGCTATCACCTTTTTGTCTCGCTCGCCTGCCCCTGGGCCCACCGCACGCTGATCTTCCGCAAGCTGAAGGGGCTGGAGGATCATATCTCCGTTTCCGTTGTGCATCCCGATATGCTGGGCGAAGGCTGGACCTTTGACAGGGATGACCATGGCGCCACCGGCGACACTCTGTTCGGCAGTTCCCATATGCACCAGATCTACACCCGCGCCGATGCAGGCTATACCGGCCGGGTGACGGTGCCGGTTCTGTGGGACAAGGAACAGGATACCATCGTTTCCAACGAAAGCGCCGAGATCATCCGAATGCTCAACTCAGCGTTCAACGGGATCACCGGCAACACCGGCGATTACTGGCCGGAAGAGCTGCGGGAGCCGATCGAGGCGGTGAACGCCCGCATTTACAGCACCATCAATAACGGCGTCTACAAATGCGGCTTTGCTACCACGCAAGAGGCTTATGACACCGCAGTCAAGCCGCTGTTTGAAAGCCTGGACTGGCTGGAGGACCTGCTGTCGCAACACCGCTACCTGCTGGGGGACCGCGTGACCGAGGCCGATTGGCGGCTGTTCACCACACTCCTGCGGTTTGATCCGGTCTATCACGTGCATTTCAAGTGCAACCGCAAGCGGTTGGCGGACTACCCGAACCTTTGGGCCTACACCCGCGAGCTGTACCAATGGCCGGGCGTGGCGGAAACCGTCGGCATGCAGCATATCGTGCGCCACTATTACTACAGCCACGACACCATCAACCCGCACCGGATCATCCCGGTCAATCCGGATATCGACTGGCAAGAACCGCACCGGCGCGGCTGATCCGCCGCTGGCAGCCGCCAATCCGGCGATTCCGGACGATACCGCTAAAATTAGGGAGTTCACGCCCCGTCCCGGTTGCTTTATGAACCGCTGTGTCTGATTTGACGTCCGATCCGTTCGGAGCAACATTCAACCGGTGGCTACCGCGATGCTTGAACTCCCGCATGAAAATGCAGCCCCATCCAGGGACCACGGCGGCAATTTGGGCGTTGCCATGGCAGAATTCGGCGGAACCCGCAGCGATTGGATGGACTTGTCCACCGGTATCAACCCGCACCCCTATCCGCTGCCGGACTTTACCGTCGGAGATTGGGGCGCGCTTCCAGACGCCGATGCGCTGACCGATATGGAACGCGCCGCGCGGTCGTTCTGGAACATCCCGGATGAGGCCGCCGTCCTGGCTGCCCCCGGTGCATCAGCCCTGATCGCAGCCCTGCCTGCGCTGGCCGCGCCGCGCTGGGTGCAGATCAGCAAGCCGACTTACAACGAGCACGCCGCCGCTTTTGAAGCCCGCGGGTGGAAGATTCGCGTGGATGGCCCGGCTGAGGCCCGTGTCGCGGTGCATCCGAACAACCCTGACGGCCGAATGTGGAAAGAAGAGCAACTCACTGCACCGCTCACTATTATCGACGAAAGCTTTTGCGACGTCTGCCCAACGGAGAGCCTGATTCGCATGGCCGCCCGCCCCGGCGTGATTGTCCTGAAAAGCTTTGGCAAATTCTGGGGCCTCGCCGGCCTGCGGCTGGGCTTTGCGATCGGCGATCCCAAACTGATCGCCGCTCTGTCAACGTGGCAAGGCCCTTGGGCCGTCTCCGGCCCGGCCCTGCGAACTGGCGCGCTGGCCCTGCAGGACCACGGCTGGGCCGGAGACACCCGCAGCCGGCTCCGGGCGGATGCGGCGCGGCTGGATGAAATGGTGCTTGCCAAGGGCGCCAGCCTGGTGGGCGGCACCGATCTGTTCCGTCTCTACAATGTTGACGATGCTGCTGCCTGGCAGGATAAACTTGCCCGCGCCCGCATCTGGAGCCGCATTTTCCCTTATTCCAAAACCTATCTGCGCCTCGGCCTGCCGCCCGCTGACGGCTGGGACCGGCTGGAGGCCGCGCTATGACTACCGCTGCAATGCTGGCGGTGGCCCTCGTGCTGGATGCCGTTTTCGGCGAGCCCAAATGGCTGTGGTCCCGTATCACCCACCCGGCGGTGCTGATGGGCAAGGCAGTCGGCTTCTTCGACCGCAAGCTTAATACCGGCCAAAACCGCCGCGGCAAAGGCGTGCTGGCGGCGTTGGCGCTGGTTCTTTGCGGCATTATCGCTGGCAAGCTGCTGTCGCTGCCCGGCACGCTGGTGGAAATCCTGGTGGCAGCCATCCTGATCGCCCAGCGTTCGCTGATCGAACATGTTGCTGCCGTTGCCAAGGGCCTGCGCAGCAGCCTGGAGGATGGCCGCCAAGCGGTGGCCATGATCGTCAGCCGCGACACCGCGGCCATGACGGCGCCGCAAGCCGCCCGCTCTGCCATTGAAAGCGGCGCCGAGAACATGTCGGACGGCGTCATCGCCCCTGCCTTCTGGTTTCTGATTGCCGGGTTGCCGGGCCTGATTGCTTACAAGATGGTCAACACCGCCGACAGCATGATCGGCTACCGTACCAGCCGGTACGAGGATTTCGGCTGGGCATCTGCCCGTCTGGACGACCTGTTAAACCTGATCCCGGCCCGCCTTACCGGGTTGCTGATCGCCCTGTCCAGCGGCCAGCTGCGCCACTGGGGGGCAATTTCTGCAGACGCCCGGAAGCACCGGTCGCCCAATGCCGGCTGGCCTGAAGCCGCCATGGCGCGGGCGCTGGACACCGCACTGGCCGGCCCGCGATCCTATGAGGGGCAGATGCGCGATTTTCCCTGGGTCCATGCCTTTGGTGCCAAAAGCGCCAATGCCGAAACCATCACCCGCTCCGTGACCCTGCTTTGGCAGACCTGGGCGCTTGCGCTTGTCCTGACGGTTGCCATTGCCACGGTTTTCTAGCACATAAGGCCCTGCGGGAGCGGTCAGACAAAGGAGCGCCGGAACAATGCGCCTAATGCCCTTCGTCCTTGCAGCAAGCCTGCTGCCTGCGGCGGCAACTGCCCAATGCGGCGGCGGCTTTCAGAATTTTGTTAAGCTGATGAAAGACGAGGCGGTGCAGGCCGGATATGACACGTCCACTGTCAACGCCTTCTTCTCGGGCACCCGCAAAGATGCCCGCGTGCTTAAGGCCGACCGTGCCCAGGGTGTGTTCCAAAAACCTTTCATCGAGTTCACCCGCCACCTGATCTCGCAAAGCCGGATCAAGCGCGGCCGCCAGATGGCGCAAAAACATGATGCCACCTTCCAGCGGATTGAGAACACCTATGGCATTGACCGCGGTGTGCTGTTGGCGTTCTGGGCCTTCGAGACCGACTATGGCGGCTATCAGGGCGATTTCAACACCCGCGATGCGCTTGTCACCCTGGCGCATGACTGCCGCCGCCCGGAGCTTTTCCGGCCGCAGGTCTTCTCGGCACTGGAGCTGTTCGACCAGGGCAATTTCGATCCCAAACGCACAACAGGCGCCTGGGCCGGCGAGATCGGCATGGTACAGATGCTGCCCGGAGATATTCTGGATCATGGTGTCGATGCCGACGGCGATGGCCAGGTCAGTCTGAAAACCTCTGCCGCCGACGCGCTGATGTCGGGTGCGCGGATGCTGTCCCATTTGGGTTGGAAACCGGGCCAGCCCTGGCTGCAAGAGGTCATCATCCCTCAGGATCTGGATCTGACGCTGACAGGCACTGGACGCAAGAAATCCGTGGCCCAGTGGCGCGGTCTGGGCGTCTCGGCGCGGGACGGCAAACTCCCCGATCCCTCCTTGCGCGCTTCGCTTCTGCTGCCGCAGGGCCACAAGGGGCCGGCTTTCCTCGCTTACCCTAACTTTGACGTCTATTTTGAGTGGAACCAGAGCTTTACCTATGTCCTCACGGCTGCTTACTTTGCCAACCGGTTGAAAGGCGCGGAAGCCTTTAGCGTCGGCCAACCCGAAAGCGGGCTGAATGGCACCCAGATGAAGCAGTTGCAGCAGATACTCCAGGCCCGCGGCCATAACGTTGGGGATATCGACGGCATTCTTGGCGCCCGCACCCGGATTGCAGTGCAAAAAGAGCAAGCCCGCCTTGGCCTGCCCGCTGATGCCTGGCCGACGCCGGCGCTGCTGCAGAAGCTTTAACGGACCGGGAACCGCTCGCCCTTTTCGGTAATCAGGATGACCCGGCTTCCATTGCGTACATACAGATCGCAGCGGCCAAGTCCGTTGGCGAACTCCACGCAGACGCTGCCATCTGCGGCAATCCGGTAAGTGCCCCAAGCGGTGCCCCCGCCGTTCTTCGCCGAGTAAGTATAAGCATAGGCGCCATCGCTGCCATACAGCGACTCTCCGCCATCATAAAAGCGAAAGGACCGGCCTGACAGCGCGTCCAGTTCGTCCTGCGCCAAGACCGTGTCGCCGGGCCGCAGCGGCCAATCGCCGGCCAACGCGCTGCCTGCCATCAGAGATAGAAAAAGGGGCATGATCCATTTCATGCCCCTACCTTAGCGGTTCACTTGTTAAGCTGGTGTCACGATCCGGTGACTCGTGGGTTCACCAGTCAATGAAAGCTTCGAAATCCAGCATTGCGCGGTTCCAGATCCCCACTGCCTCGGCAAAATCATCCGGGCTCATGCCCTTGTTGCCCAGGAACACATCCATTTCGATCCGGGCTGAACCCTCTTCCGAGACATAGCCGCGGGCAAAACGGTTTTCATTGTTCCACTCGTTGATCTTGGACAGGCGCACGCTGCCGTCTGTCTGATAGCCGGAAAAGAACTGGATGGCCTCGCAGTTGGTGTTGTTGTCGCAGCCGTAGTAATAGACTGAGAAATCGTTGCCGTAATACTCAACTTTCAGTTTGGGATCACCTACGCTGTCCGTGGTTACTTCGACCTTGGCGCCCTCATCCTTGAAGAAACCGGCAACACTGTCGCCGGTTTTGGCGACTACATTCTGGGCCGCCGCGGCAACCGGGATCATCAAGACCACGGATGCGGCAATTGCTTTGAGCATATTCATTTGTCACTCCACTAATAAATTCGAAAACAAAAGCACCAATCCCAGTAGTGCCTCTGCCTTAGGCCACCATCGCCTCTGCTTTCTTCAGGTCAACTGAAACCAGCTGGCTAACGCCCTTTTCCTGCATGGTGACCCCAAACAGCCGGTCCATCCGCGCCATCGTTACAGCGTGGTGGGTGATGATCAGGAAACGGGTGTCAGTCTGGCGGCACATCTCGTCCAGAAGGTCGCAGAAGCGGGTGACGTTAGCGTCATCCAGCGGCGCGTCGACCTCGTCCAGCACACAGATCGGCGCCGGATTGGACAGGAAAACCGCAAAGATCAGCGCCATCGCGGTCAGCGTCTGCTCGCCGCCCGACAGCAGCGACAGGGTCGACAGCTTCTTGCCCGGCGGCTGGCACATGATCTCCAGGCCCGCATCCAGCGGATCGTCGCTCTCGACCATAACCAGATTGGCCTCGCCGCCGCCGAACAGATGGGTGAACAGCATGGCAAAGCTGTTGTTCACCTGCTCAAACGCCGTCAGCAGCCTTTCGCGCCCCTCGCGGTTAAGACTGGCAATCCCGTCGCGCAAGGTCTTGACCGCGCCTTCCAGGTCCAGCTTCTCGGCGACCAGCGTGTCATGCTCGTTCTGCACGCCGCGGGCGTCTTCCTCTGCCCGCAAGTTCACAGCACCCATAGCATCGCGCTGGCGCTTGCAGCGGTCCACGTCGTGTTCCAGGTCATCCGAGGCGGGCATTTCATCCGGTGACACGCCCAGCTTCTCCAGCAATGCCTGCGGGGTGATCTGCTGCGCCTCGATGATGCGGCCCGCGGCCTGGGTCACCGCCTCCTTGGCCGCATCGCTGCGCGCCTCAGAGCGGGCGCGTGCTTCGCGTGCCTCAGATGCCAGCCGCTCGCATTCGCGTTCCTTATGAACCGCGTCGCGCAGTTCGGCCTCGGCTGCAATCAACGCTTCTGTTGCCGCAGACTTACGCACCTCTGCCTCGGAAATCGCCTCGTTCAGCTCCTCGCGTTTCCCGGCAATCTCCGCCGGGACCGCATTCGCCTCTTCCAGCTCTTCTTGCGAGGCTTCACGGCGTTCGGCCAATTCTGCGATCCGTGCCTCAGCGCTCTCCAAACGGTGGCGCCAGCCGGACAGTTCCTTGGTCACTTCCTGGGCGCGCTTGGTGCGGGCCTCGCCTTCACGGCGAAGCTCATCGTGGGAGGACCGGTGAGTCAGCATGGTGATCCGCGCCGCCTCCACCGACTGCTTGATGTCCTCAACCGCAATGCGGGCCTGGTCCAGATTGCCTAGATCCCCCAGCGCCTTTTCCGCCTCTTTCAGCTGCAGGCTGGAACTCAGCGCGTCTTCCTCATGGCGGGAGACGGCAATCCCCAATGTCTCAAGTTTGGCCTCAGCCAGGTTGCGGTCCGCCTCGGCACGGCTCAGCGCACGCGCGGCGTCAGCCACCCGCTGGTCGGCCACGCGGCGCGCCTGGCGGGCGTTCTGGTCGGCCAGCGTCACCTCCTCCAGTTTGCGCAACAGCATCTCATGTGCCGCGCGCGCGCCGTCCGCCGTGGCGCTGACACGTTCCATCTCCTGCTTCAGCGCTTCCAGCTTGTTCAATTGCTCCAGCCGCAGGGCTGCTGCACTTGGCGCGTCCTCGGCCCAAGCGCGGTAGCCGTCCCAACGCCATAGGTCACCCTCAACCGTCACCAGCCGCTGCCCTGGCATCAGCAGCGCCTGCAGCCCTGCTGCCGCATCGCCATCCACCAGTCCGATCTGCGCCACCCGGCGGGACAAGGCATCAGGGCCGGAAACAAACAGCGCCAGCGGCTGCACACCATCGGGCAGGGGCGCATCCTGGTCATAACCGGACAGCGACACCCAGCCCGTCGGCCCGTCCGCCTCCGCCAGCGGCGCACGCAAATCATCGGCCAGTGCCGCACCCAGAGCCTTTTCATACCCCGGAGCCACGGTCAGCTCGTCCAGGATCTGCCCCCCCTCGGCGGTATCCCGTTCCACCAGTTTGGCCAGCGCCGTAACCTCGGCACGCAATGCGCCCAGCCCGCCTTCGGCTTCCGAGCGCTGCGAACGCGCTTCGGCCTCCCGGCTTTGTGTCTCGGTGCGGGTCTCATCCGCATCGGCCAGCGCCTCTTCAGCCATTTCCGAGGCCTCGCGGGCCTCTTCCTCAGCGGCTACCGAAATTTCGAATTTCTCCACCGCCAGTTCCAAGGCATCCTGCGCCTCGCCCTTGGCGGCGCGGGCCTTCACAGCCTCGCCCTCGGAACGGCCCAAAGCTCGTTGGCAATCCTCTAATGCACGGCGTGCCGACTGGTGGCGTGCCGCCAGACGGGCCACATCCTCGGTCACCTGCGCCAGATGATCCTCGCGTGCCTGCAAGATCGAGCCGGCATCGCGCGCCAGTTCCGCTGCTTCGGCCATCTTGCCGTCATGCCCGTCGCCGGCCTTGGAAAGCTCGCGCTGCTCCCACTCCAGCCGTTCAATGGTTTCGCCGGCGTCCTTGTTGAGCCCAGCTTCGCGCTCAATGTCGTTACCCAGCTGCACAACACGGCTGCTGAGCCGTTCGATGGTCTGGCGCGCCTGCGCCTCCTGATCGCCCAGCGAATCCCGTTGCACCGCCAGCCGCTGCAGGATGGCAGCGGCAATCGCCTCCTCTTCCCGCAAGGGCGGCAGCTTTTCTTCAAACGTGCCGCGCTGCGCCGCAGCTGCACGCACCAGCGCCTCAGCCTTGGCGGCCTGCTCAACCCGCGCCCGCAGCTCATCCTCGGAGGCCAGCCGCAACGCATCCGCTTCGCGCCAGCGGCGGTACAGCAGCATGCCCTCCGCCAGCCGCAGCTTTTCACCGATCTCGCGGTAGCGCTGCGCCTGCCGCGCCTGCTTGGCCAGCTGCGCCAGCTGTGCCGCCAGCTGCTCGATCACGTCATCGACACGCAGCAGGTTGGCTTCGGTGTTCTTCAGCTTCAGCTCAGCCTCGTGGCGCCGCTGATAAAGGCCGGAAATACCCGCCGCCTCTTCCAGAATACGCCGCCGTGCCTTGGGCTTAGCGTTGATCAGCTCGGCGATCTGCCCCTGCCGCACCAGCGCCGGCGAATGCGCCCCGGTCGAGGCATCGGCAAACAGCATCTGCACATCGCGTGCCCGCACATCCTTGCTGTTCGACTTGTAGGCACTGCCAACATCGCGGGTGATGCGGCGCACGATTTCCAGCCCGTCCGCCTCATTGAACCCCGAGGGCGCCAGCCGTTCAGAATTGTCGATTTGCAGGCTGACTTCGGCAAAGTTGCGCGCAGGCCGCGACGAAGTGCCGGCAAAGATCACATCTTCCATGCCGCCGCCGCGCATTGCCTTGGCACGGGTCTCGCCCATCACCCAGCGCAATGCCTCCAGAAGATTGGATTTGCCGCAACCGTTTGGACCCACTACCCCGGTCAGCCCATCGGCAATGACCAGTTCGGTAGGATCAACAAAGCTTTTGAAGCCGTTCAGCCTGAGCTTGGAAAACCGCAAAGCTGCCCCTCCGTGATTCCGGATCGAGAAAGTTCAGCGGTTCCTATCGTGTGTGTCAACGCTCTGCATCCCCAAATCGGGGCGAACCTGCCTCAAACCACACCATATCTTGTGGATAACCCGCACAACCCGGCGATCTTTTGCCAAGCCGGTGGCAATCCGGCCTTAGACAGAGCCCAGCAGCCGGCCCAACCGGGCAATCCCGTCCTCAATCGCCGCATGGTTAGAGTTGGAAAAGCTCAACCGGATCGTGTTCTGGCCGCTGCCATCGGCGAAAAATGCCTGCCCCGGGACAAAGGCCACCCTTTCCGTCTCCAAAGAACGGGCCAGCAACTGCGCCCCATCCATGCGGTCCGGCAGGGTCATCCACACGAACATGCCGCCCTCAGGCCGGGTCCAGCTGACACCCTCCGGCATGTGCTCCTCCAGCGCCGCCAGCATGACGTCCCGGCGGCGTTGGTAGACCGCGTGCAGCTGCGCCACATGCACATCGAAACGGGCCTCGGCAACGCCATGGACTGCCATCTGGTTGATTGTCGAACTATGCAGGTCCGCCGCCTGCTTAAGCAGCACCATTTGCGTGATCACCGGCTTGGCTGCCACCGCCCAGCCGATCCGCAAACCCGGCGAAAGGGTCTTGCTGAACGAGCCGCAATAAATCGTCCGGCAGTCCTCAATCGAACCCTTCCGTTCCAGCTCCAGCGCCAGAACCGGCGGCACCACCTCCCCGTCATAGCGCAGCGACTGGTAAGCCGCATCTTCGATGACGGCACACTCCAGACTGTCAGCCAGTTCCAGCAGCCGCAGCCGCCCGGCGCGGTCCAGGGTCTCTCCGGTTGGATTGGCAAAATCCGGCGACAGGTAGGCGAATTTCACCGCGCTGCCCGCGTCCGCTGCATCCTCGGCATAACTTTCCGCCGTTCGGTTGCCCTTCAAAGTCAGCCGGTCATAACGTGGCTCATAGGCGTTGAACGCTGCCAGCGCGCCCAGATAGGTCGGCCAGCCGACCAGTGCAGTATCCCCCGGCGACAGGAACAGCTTGCCCAGATAATCCAACGCCTGCTGGGAGCCGGAGGTGATCAGCACATTGTTCGCATCACAGGCGATACCGATCTTCGCCATCTCCTCAACAATCCAGTCACGCAGCGGCAGATATCCCTCGCTCACTGAATACTGCAGTGCCATGGCCTGCCGTTCCGGTGTCAGCGCATTCTTGAATGCATCGGCAAATTCATCCGCCGGAAACAGTGCCGGGTCCGGGATGCCGCCGGCAAATGAGATGATATCCGGCTGGTCCAAGAGCTTCAGCAGTTCGCGGATTTCCGACGCCTTCATCCGCGTGTTCCGGCTGGCAAAGATCTGGTCGAACTGCATCCTGGCTCTCCTGGCTTGGGATCTGGTGCCACGGTAGGAGAGCACGAAATAATGTCAACAATACTGACCTAATGTTACAACCTTCGTGATCCTTGCCTGCCCTTGCAGCCCCTTCCCCCCCGTGGTCATATGATTTGACCAATTCAGATGAGCCTCAGCATGCCATTTCAGAAAGTTCAGCCCGAAAAACTCTCCGCCTCCGTCGTTAAGCAGATAGAGCAGCTGATCCTGCGCGGCATCCTCTCACCTGGTGAACGGCTGCCCGCCGAACGGGAGCTGGCGGAGAGGCTTGGTGTCTCCCGCCCCTCCCTGCGTGATGCCATCGGCGAGTTGCAGGCGCGCGGGCTGCTTGCCTCCAAGGCAGGCTCCGGCGTGTTTGTGGGGGATGTTTTGGGATCTGCTTTTTCGCCGGCACTGATCCAGCTGTTCGCCACCCATGACGAAGCCGTGTTTGACTACCTCTCCTTCCGCCGCGACATGGAGGGGCTGGCCGCAGAACGCGCAGCCCGGTTCGGGTCGGACTATGACCTGCAGGTGATCCAGGCGATCTTTGACAAAATGGAGGCGGCCGGCAATCCCGCCATTTCTGAAGAAGCGGCCCAGCTCGACGCCCAGTTCCACTCCGCTATCATGGACGCCAGCCACAACGTCATCATGCTGCACATGATGCGCTCGATGTTCGATCTGCTGCGCGAGGGCGTCTTCTACAACCGCCGGATCATGTTCCAGCAGCACACCACCTATGAAGCGCTGCTGGAGCAGCACCGCGCCATCAACGCCGCCCTGCAGACCCGCGATCCGCAGGCTGCCCGGTCAGCAGTCGAAGAGCATCTTGATTACGTCAAACAGGCCCTCACCGACCACCAGCGCGCCGAGCGCAACGCCGAAGTGGCAAAGCAGCGGCTGGAGCATGAGACCGGGAAGGGGTGACGATGCAGGTTAATGACCGACAAGCGGACGAAACCGACTTTCGCGAGCGCTGCACCAAGGTTTGTTTTCGTTTCTAATCTACCGCTTTAGCTCAGCAATTACTCTGTTGGCAGTCACCAGTGCCTGTTCAATAAATGGTATTTTCTGGCCCGCATTTTTTGTCAAATCAATAGCGCCCCAGATCAACCCAAGCGTAAGCTGACACTCTCTGGCAAGTGATTCACTTGGATCATCAAACCCGGTTGGATAGCCGTCGCTCGATGCATAGAAGATAGCGTTACGAGCCTCTTGCCCAATCTTAACTGCCTTCTTCAATTCAGCAACGTCGCCAAACATATTGACCACCTCGTCGTAGAAGTCTGGCATTATCTGCGCTTCATGATCGCGGAAATGGAAGAGCTTCGTTGAGGCCTCGGTGTAGTGAGTTTCGCCATCTACAATGTATCGTGCGGCCAAGGTCTGTGTCTCAACATTGAGCGCAACGGCGACTTGATAATGGAACAGAATACCTGAAACCTTTTGAGCCAAAAGCGATACTGTCGCCTTTGCCATGTGATCTTTAATGTTGATTTTCTTCGCCTCGTCATAACCGCACTCTTTTGCACAGGATACGAATGCCGCAACGGCTTCTTCCGTTGCGTGAAGCGCGCAGAAGCATGCAGGAATTGGCATCCCCGCGTCGAATATACCGTTTGCCCACTGGAGTGATCGCAACGCACTCGATGCTCGGAATTTCCCTCGGTCAGGCAGTGCGATGATTTGGCTGTCGATCCACGTAGAAGAATCTTTTCGCATGATTTCGTCGATGACGCTCATCAGGCTTCCTTAACTTACAGTTCGATTTCCGCCCCTCATAGGGATCTGTATCAGATCAAGGGTTCCAAGAGGTTGCTAATACAATAATGCCTCAGAAGCTGCCATCCACGCGCCGCGCAGCATCGGTCGATCTGGGGCTCAAAACGCCCCTTCCCCAAACAAAAAACCCGGCCACTCGGACCGGGTTCTTTTAACTTGTCTGTATCAGCACAGGCTTAGTGCAGCTTGGCGTCCACATCCGCGATGGCGGCGTCGATCAGCTTGTTGGCCTCTGCGGCGGTCATCTGCTTGGAGATCACCTGATCCGCAGCAGCAACAGCGATTGTGATCGCCTGGTCGCGCACTTCCTTCACAGCCGAGGCTTCCGCCGAAGCGATCTGCTCCTCGGCAGCCGCCAGACGGCGGGCAATGGAGGTTTGCAGATCCGCTTTGGCCTGCTCCGCTGCGCGGGCAGCTTCGTCACGGGCGGCAGCAACGATCTGATCAGCCTGGGCCTGAACTTCCTGCTGCTTACGCTCATAAGACGCCAGAACGGTCTGGGCCTCTTCACGCAGCGCGCGGGCTTCGTTCAGTTCCTTCTGGATACCTTCCGCACGGTTATCCAGCTGGCCTGCGAGCAGCGATGGCACTTTGGCAAAAAGCAGAATGCCAACGAACAGTACAAAGCCGAGACCCACAACCAGATTGGTGTTGGACAGGTCCAGGCCGCCGCCGGCAGCAAAGGCAGGCGAAACTGCACCGAAGGTCAGGGCAAGGGCGAGAATATTGCGCATGTCCTTATCCTTTCGTCCGCTCGGCAACTGCCGCGGCAATTGCGTCTGCGTCTGCCGAACCGCCCAGCGCCGTCACCAGCGCCTCTGCGGTGTCGGTTGCAACAGCCTTCACGCTTTCCAGCGCACCGGCCTTGATTTCGGCGATTGCCTTTTCGGACTCGGCGGCCTTGGCAGCGATCTGTTCGTCTGCTTTGGCAATTGCCTCGTCCAGCCCGGCCTGAATTTCCACACGTGTCTCAGCAACGATGCGCTGAGATTCGGCACGGGCATCCGCCAGAGCTTTGTTATATGCGTTTTCGGCCTCGACTGCCTTGGCTTTCAGGTCTTCAGCCGCGGCGAGGTCGTTGGTGATGGTCCCCTGACGCTCGGCCAGCACAGCCGCAATGCGGGGCAGCGCGACGCGCGACAGGATGAGGTAGATCACGACCAGAGCGACCGCGAGCCAGAAGATCTGGTTCCCGAAGGTCGAGAAGTCCAGCTGCGGCATACCCGGAGCAGACCCGTGCGCTGCGTCTGCGGCGCCGTGTGCTGCGTCTTGCGTATTAGATGCCATGTCGTCCTCCTTGGGAACTTGCCGTTACACCGGGCAGAGCGGATTTAGGCCGCACTGCCCGGCCGTAAGGAAATAGGTTCCTGAGGTCTTAGACGGCGAACATCAGCAGCAGCGCAACCAGGAACGAGAAGATGCCCAGTGCTTCTGCAAATGCGATGCCGATGAACAGGGTTGCGGTCTGGCCGGCAGCTGCCGACGGGTTACGCAGAGCGCCTGCCAGGAAGTTGCCGGCAACGTGGCCCACACCGATTGCGGCTGCGCCGGAACCGATTGCTGCCAGGCCTGCGCCGATGAATTTGCCGAGTGCTGCTGCTGCTACGAGTTCCATGATGTTTCTCCTTACGATGGAATGTGCATTTCGGGGAGCAGGCGCGCCGGTCAGGCTGCGCCCGCGGATTTTCAGATCCTGGCCTTAGTGGCTCGGGTGCAGTGCGTCCTTCAGGTACACGCAGGTCAGGATGGTAAAGACGTAGGCCTGAATGAAGGCCACCAGAACTTCGAGTGCGTAAACCGCGGTGATGGCAAAGATCGGCAGGAAGCTGAACATGCCCAGTGCTGCGGCAAAGCCTGCGAACACTTTCAGAACCGCGTGGCCGGCCATCACGTTGCCTGCCAGACGAATGCTGTGGCTGACGGGGCGCACGAAGTAGGAAATAAGTTCGATGATGGCCAGGATCGGGCGCAGCGCCAGCGGCGCGCTCGACACCCAGAACAGGCCCAGGAAACCAGCGCCGTTCTTGACGAAACCTACGATGGTCACAGTGAAGAACACCAGCGCCGCCAGAACCGCGGTCACCGCGATGTGCGAGGTGGTGGTGAACGAGCCGGGGATCAGGCCCAGGAAGTTGGCCATCACGATGAACATGAACAGGGTCATGATGTAGGGGAAGAACTTGACGCCGTCCTTGCCAGCCACGTCCTCAACCATCTTGTAGATGAAGCCGTAAGCCAGTTCCGCGACCGACTGGGCGCGGCCAGGCACGATGGCGCGGCGCGATGAGCCCATGACCAGCAGCGCAAACACCGCGGCAACAGCCAGCGCCATCCACAGGGTCACGTTGGTCGGGGTGTACCAGGAGATGTGATCGCCAAACAGCGCTGCCACGTTGAACTGATCCATCGGGTGGATTGCCAGTTTTGACTCCGCCGGGGCGAAAATCAGGCCGGATACCAGCACCAGCGCCAGCGCTGCGTAAAAGAAAATTTTGCCCATCGGTCCGCTTCTCCTGTCGCCGGCGTTTGATCCCGTCGGATCAGTCCCGGTCTTGCGCATTTTTCTTGGCCTCATCGGCCAGTTTCTGTTCCTGGATCTCCTGCGCGGTGCGAAGCATTGTCTTCACTCCAGCCGCAAGGCCCAGCATTACAAACAGCACCATGAAGATGGGCAGGGTTCCAAACAGAAGGTCCAGCCCGTATCCGATGCCAAAGCCAATCCCGAGACCGGCCACCAATTCAATCACCATCCGCCAAGCCTGATTGGCCATGGAATAGTGCTCATCCGCGCGCGGCTTGGGCTGCTGTGCCTTACGCGCCGCCGCGAGCTTTTCCTCCAGCTGCGCCATGCGCTGCTTTTGGTCGTCGTCGGTCACGGGCGCCATCCTCACGCGATTTCTATGAGGTTGCTAAGGCCATGGGGCTTAGGAGTCAATTACAAGGGAAGAAGATTCAATACACCACCAAGTCGCTGATTTATAAGTGATAATTTGATCTCTCGAAAAACCGCGCCGCTCTGCCGCAGCAACCGTTGGCGCCAATCCACCCCAGTTTCCATATTCAACCAAAAGGTTGATTTTAGCGAATGGGCGGTTTTGCCATCCGCCAGCGCACAATCCGCCCGTCGATCAGCAACAATCCCAGCAGGATCGCTGCCATGCCCCACAGGTGCTCTGCCAGCAGCTGCTCCTTCAGGATGTAGGTTCCAAGGAACAGCGCCGAAACCGGCGCGATCAGCGTTGGCAGGGTAATGTTGGTTGGCCCCACCTTGGGCAGCACCCAGTAAAAGGCGATGAAAGCGGCTGAGGTCAGCACAAAACCGATGATGAACAAGGAGGCCCAGGTCTCAATCCGCGTCACATGCGGCAGGCCTTCGCTCCAGATTGCCAGCGGCGCAATCGCCGCGGTGGCCCCGGTCAGCGCAATGGCCACCAGCACCACCGGCTGCATATCCTTAAAGCGTCGCGCGATGTTGACCGAAAAGGCATAGCACAGCGGCGCGCACAGAGTGATCAGCACCGCCCAGATCTCCGACGACCGGCCGCTATCCAGCAGAGGCAGCGACAGCAGCACGATACCAAGGAACCCGCAGACCACCCCTAGTGACTTCAACCCGGTTGCGCGCTCGCCGCCGGGCCAGAAATGGGAGACAACCACCGCCAGCGCCGGAGTGGTCGCATTGACAATCCCGGCCACGCCGCTTGCGATATGCTGCTGGCCCAGCGCGTAAAAGGCAAACGGCCCGGCATAGCTGAGCACTCCAAAGCCAAACAGCGCCAGCCAGCGCCCAGGCTCTGCCGGCACCCGCTTGCGTGCCGCCAGCACATAGATCCAGCAGCCCAGCGCGCCAAATCCGACCCGCCCCATCGACACCGACAACGGCCCCAATTCGCGCAGCAGAATGGCATTGAACATGAACGACATGCCCCAGCCGATGCCGAGAATGAATATCACCAGCCAGTATTTCAATGCCATGCCATCAATCCCCGTGCGCTTAAAAGGCGCCACCATGACGGTTCAGGACAGATTGTCAAACTGCCGGACGATGGATAGGAGTATCAGGCATGAGCGACCCTCTTGACACCGTCTTTGCGGCCTTGGCCGACCCCACCCGCCGGGCGATCCTCACCATGCTGCTGGAGGACGATATGGCGGTGACCGATGTGGCGGAACCGTTTGAGATGTCGCTGGCAGCAATTTCAAAACACTTGGTTATCCTGACCCGCGCAGGCCTGATCGCGCAGGAAAAGCATGGCCGGGTCAAATGGTGCAAGCTGCAACCGGATGCCATGCGCGCAGCCTCGGTCTGGATGCAGGGCTTCGGCCAGTTCGAACCGGTCAATCTGGATGCCTTTGAACGCTTTCTGGAGACCGAGCATCTGTCAGAGGACGCGCAGCCGGACCCCTAGCGCACCACAAATACCGAGGTTTCGGAATGCAGCACCAGATGGCTGGCGTGGGACGAAAACACATAATCCAGGATCCCCGGCATATGGGTGCCCATCACAACCAGATCCACCTCCAGCTCCTTAGCGGTCCGGGGCAGGATGGAGTCGATCTCTGATCCGACATCCACAGAATAGACCGGCAGCCCCTCCACCCTTGCACCGGTCTCTGCCGCCATCTTGTTTGCCAGGTCCGCCAGCTCGTCACCTGACGGCCCGACGGTATGCCCGCGCTTGACCTGCTGATCCGTCACATGCACCAGTGTTACGCGCGAGCTGTGATTTTTGGCAAAGTCCGCTGCCACATCCAGGGCTTTCTTGACCGTTGCGGGCATGTGCAGATCAACGGGCACCATGATATGCTTGAACATTTCTCCCTCCTCTATCCGAAGAGTCCCTCAGGACCAGTATAGCGGAAAACAAGGGAATTGCGTTGACCTGCCGCAAGCGGCGGCGAAGGCCCGCCGGCGGTCAGGCCCAATGCGTTCAGGCCCGTTGCGTTCAGGCCCGTTGCGTTCAGGCCCGTTGCGTTCAGGCCGGGCCCCGCGACCGCGCCCCTTCCAGCAGCATCACCAGCGCCACCACCGACATCGCCACCCCGATCAGCACCAGGCCCGGCGGCGCGCCGCGGCCCAGCGCGATCTCCCACAGGATCACCCAGCTGGGGGTGAGATAAGTATAGGCCATCACCTTGGCCGAGGGCAGCCGCATCGCCGCATATTGCAGCAGCACAAAGGTGGCAGAGCTGGCACAGACCGCCAGATAGAACAGACCGATCCAGACGATACCGGGCAGCTGGGACCAATTGGTGGCCAGAATGTCCTGCCAGCCGAATACCGCCAGCAACGCGCCGCCCGCCAGCAGCATCCCGAAGGTGAACACCACCGCCGGCTCGCCCCGGTTCAGCTTGCGCACCATCGGCGTATAGATCGCGTGCAGCACGCAGCCCCAGAAATAGATGACCTCGCCCTGGCCGATCTCAAAGGCAGCCAAGGCGCCCGGATCACCACGCACGATCACCCAGACCGCGCCTGCCGCGCCAATCGCCAGCGCCAATGCCATCCAGCCGGTAGTGATCTGCCGCAGCAGCAGCCAGCCGAACACGGCGCTCATCAACGGCACCAGCGTGAACACTGCCGCTGCGCTGACCGGCGCCGCCGTCTGCAGCCCGTAGAACATCAGCACGAAATAGCCGCCGAACAGCCCGCCCAGCACCGCAAACCGCCACGGCGCCCGGAAATGCGCCCGTTGCAGCCCGGTGGTGGCCAGCGCCGCGACACCGATCACCACAGCGGCAATACCAAACCGCGCCGCATTCAAGGCCGCTGGTGCAATCTCGTTGGCGACCATGACACCCAGCGAGAAAGACCCCGCCACCAGGGCCGAAAACAACAGCATCGCCAAATGCCCGCGCAGTGCCTCGCTCACAGCTGCCAGTCCTTTACCTGTTCCTTGAGGAACGTCAGGAACGCCTGCACCTTAGTGGTCCGGTGCAGATCCACATGGGTCACCAGCCACAATGCGCCTTCCCAGTCCTCCTGCGGCGGCATCATCTCCACCAGATCCGGTTGCCGCCGCGCCTCCCAGGCCGCCATAAAGCCAATCCCGGCACCGCTGCGGACCGCTGACTTCAGGGTAAAGCCATCGGTACAGCGAAAGGCGATGGCCTCGGCCGGTGCATTGGCCCGCAACCAGCGCGAAAACGGCGCCCTGCTGCTCTCATCGTCCTGACCGACAAACCGGTGATTGGGAATATCCTCGACACCCTTCAGCATTCCGTATTCTTCGGCATAAGCCTTAGAGGCATAAAGCCCGATCTGCTGTTTCATAAAGGGCTGCACCACATTGTCGGGCTGATCCGGTGCATTGCCCGCGCGGATCGCCACATGCGCCTCGCCATACTCCAGCCGGAACAGCCGGTCGCCGGTCAGGTAGCGGATGATCAGCCCCGGATGCATATCCTGAAACAATTTCAACGCCGGCACCATCATCGGCGCAAAGGACGCCAGCGAGGTCACAACCAGTTCCCCCGACACATCGTCGCCCTGCCCTTTCAGCCGCCCGACCAGCTGGCTGAACTGGTCATCGGTCGCCTGCGCCACCCGCAGCAAGTCCTGACCGGATTCCGTCGGGGTATAGCCGCGGGCATGGCGTTGAAAAAGCTTAACGCCCAGCCGCGCCTCGATCGCATCAATATGCCGGATCACCGTCGCGTGATGCACGCCCAGCACCTCGGCGGCACCGCTGACCGTGCCCATGCGGGCCACTTGATAGGCAGTGCGGACTTCGTCCCAATTATCCATGGCGGCCTCCTTGCCAGCGGAATTGCATCCCCCACAAAAACGCACAATTCATGTGATTTGAGCGGCATTGCGTTCGAAAATGCAATAACCCAAATTCCTGCCAGCAACAAGCACAGGAATACTGTAATGGCCCGTACCATCCTCCATATCGACTCCTCCGCCCGCATCGATGGCTCCGTTTCCCGCGATCTTTCGGCGCAGATAACCAGCCGCCTTGGCGCCTCCCATGTGATCCGCCGCGATCTGGCTGCGCCGCTGCCGCTGCTGGACGGCGCCTGGATCGGGGCCAACTTCACCCCGGCAAACCAGCGCAGCGATGAACAAAAGCAGCAGCTTGCCCTTTCCGACTCGCTGGTGGAGGAACTGAAACAGGCCGATACCATCGTGATCGGCACGCCGATCTACAACTTCTCGGTGCCGTCCACACTCAAGGCCTGGATTGACCTGGTGGCCCGCGTGGGTGTCACCTTCCGCTACGAGGAAACCGGTCCCGTCGGCCTGCTGGAAGGCAAGCGCGCCATCATCGCAGTGGCCTCCGGCGGCACTCAGGCGGGCTCTGACATCGACTTTGCGACCACCTATCTGCGCCACGTGCTGGGCTTCATCGGCATCACCGAGGTTGAGATCGTGGCCGCCGACGCCCTGATGGCCGGCGCTGACAGCGCCCTGGCCAAGGCAAAATCCCAGATCGAAGCCCTGGCGGCCTGATCCTCTGCACATCCGCACGGCCGCCAGCTCTCCATCGGGGGGGGGCCGGCGGTCTTTTAAGTTTGGCACCCCTCCGCTGCCGTGCCAATCTGCCAGCATCAGCGTTTAAAGGGCAGGCAACTCAATGAAGAAAATCGGCATTCTCGGCGGCGTCGGCTGGGCCTCCACCGTCGATTACTACCGCGCCATCTGCGAGGGCGCTGGACGGTTCTTCGCGGAGCGCGGCGCCACATCGCCGCTACCGGTACCGCCCATTGCCATCGAATCCGTTGTTCAAGCCCAGACCCGCGCTCTGCGCGGCCGCCCCGGTGATGAGGCCAGCTGGGCCGCTTTCGACGCCGTCTTTCGAGAGGCCATGCTGACCCTGGAACGCGCGGGCTGTGATTTTGCCTTAATCGCCTCCAACACTCCGCACGCGCGACTGCATGCGATCCGCGACGGGGTAATGATGCCCATCCTCAGCATCTTTGACACCACTGCCAAAGCCACCGCCGCCATCGGCGCGACCCATGCGCTGGTCCTGGGCACCGCTGTCACCATGCAGGCCCGCAACTATGCCAGCGTACTCGCCGAACACGGGGTCAGCGCCAATGACCCTTTGCCGGAGGAAGAGATCATCGGAATGCAGGCCATGATCGACGAGGATTTCCATGGCGGCGCGGCCAGTGGCGCACAGAACCGTCTGCTGCGGTTTTGCGCCAAACACGCCCGGCCCGGCACCGCCATTCTGCTGGCCTGCACCGAACTGCCGCTGGCCTTCCCTGACCACATCGACGACGTCAGTTTCGAGACCGGCGGCTTCCTGTTCGTGAACCCCTCTGCCGCCCATGTTGCCGCCGCGCTGGATCTTGCGCTGGAGGAGGAACGGGCCGGTTAGACCCAGCTGACCTCGCAGCCGGTCTTTTCAAAGAATGCCATCACATCGGCACGTTTCATCGCCACCGTGCGGTCATTGACCAGCGGGTGCATATAGATCACATCCGCTTCCTGTGCAGCGGCGTCCATATAGAAGGTGACGCCTTTCTTTGCGCCGGTGATCATCGCCAGCGGACTGACCGCGCCGGGGCGGATGCCGAGGTTCTCCAGCAGCCGGTCAGCGGAGCCGAACGAAAGGTTGCCGGCACCCATCTCCGCGCCCAGCGCCTTCAGGTCGATTTCGCGGTCCTGCTGCAGCGTCACCAGATAGTTCCGCTTCTTCTTGTCGCGCAGATACAGGTTCTTCAGCCGCAGCGCGTTTTCGCCCGGCACCATGAACTGCCCCTCGACCCCCTTGGCATCCTCCACCGTCCGCAGCGGCACATGGGTATGCAACTGATAGGCGATGCCCCAGTCATCCAGCTGCTTCAGCAGCGCATCCGAAGAGACAGGCAGGCTGTCCTGATAGGTTGATGAGGCGTCCATGGCGTGCTCCGCGAAATCAATGTCGAATTGCAGAGCAGATCACGCAAAACAGCGGCGGGGCGCAAGAGGTGTTCCGCCCCCTGCGCCCCGATTTGCGCCAGCCTGGACCTAGGCCTCGGCGAAATCCGCCCGCCGCGCCTCTTCATAGTGGTCGAAATCAGTGCTGAACCAGCCGGTACCGCGGGTGGCACTGGCCAGCGTGTTGCACAGATTATCCTGCGCCGACATTGGCAGCAGGGTTTCGAACACGTCCCAGCCGGCCACGCCGTCCTCAGCCTCGAACCCCAGAATCTGCCCCTTCATGCCGCTCACCACCGGCACCAGCCCGCCGGTGAAGACGGACGGCACATGGATATGCACCCGCATGATCGGCTGCAGCAGCACCGCGCCGGCCTCAGACAGCGCCTCCCGGACCGCGTTCTTGCCCGCGGTGCGGAAGGCATAGTCGGAACTGTCAACCGAGTGATGCTTGCCGTCCTTCAGCGTCACGCAGACATCCACTACCGGATGGCCGTTCAGCCCCTGCGCCAGCGCTTCGCGCGCGCCGGCCTCGACCGAGGGGATGTAGTTCTTGGGCACCGCGCCGCCCTTCACTGTTTCCTCGAACACAAAGCCGCTGCCGCGCGGCAACGGCTTCACCTCGATCACCACATCGGCAAACTGCCCCGCGCCGCCGGACTGCTTCCGGTGACGGTATTGGATCTGCACGCTCTTGCTGATGGTCTCGCGCAGCGCCGGAGGCACCTGCCCCTCCTCCACCTCGACGCCGAACTCGTCTTTCAAAGCCTGCTTGATGCGTCGCATGTGCAGCGGCCCCTGCAGGTTCAGCAGCAGATGGCCGCTGGCCTCATCCTGCCCCACCACCAGCGCCGGGTCGATCTCCGCCAGCCGTTCCAGCGCGCCCGACAGCCGCGCATCGTCGCGCTCATTCAACGGAGTGATCACCCGCCGGAATGTCGAAGGCCGCGGCTGCGCCCAATCCGGCAACGGCGCCGCCCCTTCCGGCCCATAGGCAAAACCCAGGTTCAAATGATCCGATTTAACCGCCTGCCCAATGTCTCCTGCCTGAAACGCGTTGTTCACGGCCCCGCCGATCCCTGTCAGCGACCCCAGTGCCGCGCCGCCGACAGGGGCGCCATTGCCCATGCCTATGTCCAGCGCGCGTACCATCACCGTCTTGCCAAGATGTTTGACCAGATCCGCCATGCAGCCGACGGCCACCACCGCGCCGTCCTGCGACAGCCGCTCCAGTGCGACGCCCACATCAGGCGCCTCGTGCCGCAAGGACTTCATCAGCCGCAGGATGCCATTCTTATGCTCAGCCGACCCCATCAGTGCCGGAACCAGGTCGTTATGCTGCAGCACCTTGGTCGCCACATCATAGACCTCTTCCGGCATCACCTTCTGATCTTCGATCAGCTCCTCCAGCAGCGTGTCGTCAAAATCCGCCAGCGCTTCCAGCAGCTCGGTGCGGGCCTCCTGCTCGCGCGCATACATCGCCACCGGCAGCTCAATCAGCGCCGAAGGCTTGCCCTCCTGGTACTGCCAGGCGCGTTCGGAAATCAGATCCACAGCACCCACAACCTGGCCATCCTCGCGGATCGGCACCTGCCGCAGGATGATGTTGTGGCTGCAATAGGCCTGAAGCGCGGCAACGATCTCTGCCACCCGGTCCGCTGCCTGGTCCATGCGGTTGACAAAAAGAAAGGCGGGGATGCCCGCCTCCTCCAGCTTGCGCAGATACGGCGCGCTGAGCACCGCAGCCCCGGCATCAGCCGGCACGCAGAGGACGGCCGCGTCGCTCGCCGCCAGTGCAGGCCCAGCCTGCGCCAGATTGTCGGCGCCGCCCGCAATGTCGATTGCGGCCCAGTCCTCGCCCATGAATGAAAAAGGCTGCAAAGCGGCAACGCCTGCAACCTCCTGCCGCTTGCCGGCAGCGCTGTCCAGATTGGCCAGCGCCGTGGCCAGCGTTGATTTGCCGGACTGCGACGGTCCCAGAATAGTGAAAACGCGCATGTTCTTAGATCCTCCCTTGGCTGATGCGAATGCCCGCCTAGGACCGCAGCCGCCAAGGGCGTGCAGCTTACCTGTGCCAAAGATCTGCCTCGGTGCTCTTCTGAGCGCCCCGTGCCGGTGAGTGGACAGCAGGGGGCCGTTTTTGATGTTGGCCAAGCGCCCCGCCCCGAGTCAAGCGCGCAGAGGGCGTAGCGGCGGCGCCCCGTACACGAATTTGACGCAAAGTCCGCCATTTTCCCCTGAAGGACCGCTTTCCCCAGGGTAAGCTTACACCATGAAAATCACCCGCAACACGCCTGAACAGCTGATCCTGGCCGATAACCCTTGGTTCATCGGCATCGCCCTTACCCTGTTTATCCTAGTCTTTGTTGGCGCAGGTCTTGGCGCGGCCAGCACCGGCGGCGCGAACCTCTGGTTCGGCATCTTCTTTGCCCTCGCGGGCGGCGGTATGGGCTTTGCCGCCTTCTGCCTCTTTGTGCGCCGGGTGCAGGTGATCCTCGACCGCTCCGGCGGCAGTATCGTGATCCGGCGCCAGTCGGTGTTCGGCTACAGCGAGGCCGAACACCGGCTCGCCGACCTGTCCCACGCCGAGGTGGAAAGCACCACCAGCCGCAGCGAGGGCCGCACCCGCACGCTTTACCGCCCGGTGCTGGTACTGGACGGCGGCATGAGTGCCGGCCGCCACCCGGTGGTTGAGGCCTATACCAATGGCCGCGGCCCGCTGCAGCTGGCCGATGCGATCAATGCATGGCTGCCTGCAGCCCCCCTTGCAACAGTTGACTCTGACGGTCAATCGGCGTAACGCCTGCTCCAACGTCCGGAAGCACTGAGTCTTCCGGTCCCTGCCCGTGCCAGGGATCGCCCCCCACCAGCGTGTTACGCCCGTGGGGGCAAACCCGTTTGGTTTGCCCCACGACTGACACGAGGAGCTTGGGGGCATTTGCGCATGGATCGCATGTCCCCTACATACGGGGGCGCTACAACTGGAAACCGGCACAGGAGGCCGCAAGGCATGTTTGAAAATCTATCCGAACGCCTTTCCGGCGTCTTTGACCGGCTGACCAAACAGGGCGCCCTCAATGAAGAGGACGTCAAATCCGCCCTGCGCGAGGTCCGCGTCGCCCTGCTGGAGGCTGATGTCTCGCTGCCGGTGGCCCGCGACTTCGTTAAAAAGGTGCAGGAGCAGGCCACCGGCCAGTCCGTCACCAAATCGGTGACCCCCGGCCAGCAAGTGGTCAAAATCGTCCATGACGCGCTGGTCGACGTGCTGCGCGGTGACGAAGACCCCGGCAAGCTTAAGGTCGACAACCCGCCCGCCCCGGTCCTGATGGTCGGCCTGCAAGGCTCGGGTAAGACCACCACCACCGGCAAGCTGGCAAAAAGGCTGAAGGACAAAGAGGGCAAGAAAGTCCTGATGGCCTCGCTCGACGTCTACCGCCCGGCGGCGATGGACCAGCTGGCCGTGCTCGGCACCCAGATCGGCGTCGACACTTTGCCGATCGTACCCGGCCAGAAACCCGTCGATATCGCCAAACGCGCCAAGCAGCAGGCGACGCTGGGCGGCTATGACGTCTACATGCTGGACACCGCCGGCCGCCTGCACATCGACGAAGTGCTGATGCAGGAGGTCGAGGACGTCCGCAACGTGGTCTCCCCGCGCGAGACTCTGCTGGTGGTCGATGGCCTGACCGGCCAGGTCGCCGTCGAGGTGGCCGAGGAATTTGATGCCAAGATCGGCATCTCCGGCGTAGTGCTTACCCGGATGGACGGCGACGGCCGCGGCGGTGCGGCGCTGTCGATGCGCGCCGTCACCGGCAAGCCGATCCGCTTTGTCGGCCTGGGCGAGAAGATGGACGCCCTGGAAACCTTTGAGGCAGACCGGATCGCCGGCCGCATCCTCGGCATGGGCGACATCGTGGCGCTGGTCGAAAAGGCCCAGGAAACCATCGAGGCCGAACAGGCCGAAAAGATGATGAAGCGCATGATGAAGGGTCAGTTCAACATGAACGACCTGAAGATGCAGCTTGAACAGATGCTCCAGATGGGCGGCATGGAGGGCATGATGCAGATGATGCCCGGCATGGGCAAAATGGCCAAGCAGGTGCAGGACGCCGGCATGGACGACAAGGTGCTGAAACGTCAGATCGCCATGATCCAGTCGATGACCAAGAAAGAGCGCGCCAACCCCGCGCTGCTGCAGGCAAGCCGCAAGAAACGCATCGCGGCCGGCTCCGGCATGGAGGTCTCCGACCTCAACAAGCTTCTGAAAATGCACCGGCAGATGGCCGACGTGATGAAGAAGATGGGCAAGATGGGCAAAGGCAAGATGCTGAAACAGGCCATGAAGGGCATGTTCGGCAAGGGCGGCATGCCGGATATGGGCGGCATGGATCCCAGCCAGATGGACCCCAAAGCGCTGGAAGCCGCGGCCAAGGCAATGGGCGGCAAAGGCGGCCTGCCCGGCGGCCTCCCCGGTCTTGGCGGCGGCATGGGCCTGCCTGCGGGCCTCAGCGGTTTCGGCAAGAAGAAGTAACCTATGCAGCTCCCCGCCATCCCTCAGCTTGAAACCGAACGCCTGGTCCTGCGCGGACCGGAGGCGGCGGATTTCGGGCCGGTGGCAGCGTTCTTCGCCGATGAAGCACGCTCCTGGGGGTTTGGCGGGCCGCTCGACCGCAACGAAGCCTGGCGCTGGTTCACCATGTCGGTGGGCCACTGGGCAATGCGCGGTTTCGGCTTCTGGACCATAACCTGCAAGGAAACCGGCGAGGCGCTTGGCATCACCGGCATCTGGCAGCCCGAAGGCTGGCCGGAACCGGAACTGGGCTGGGTGGCGTTCCCGGCCGGCGAAGGCCGCGGCGTCATGGCCGAGGCCGCGCTGGCCGCCCGCACCCACGCCTATGAGGTGATGGGCCTGCCCGCACTCAGTTCCAACATCTTCCCGGGCAATACCCGTTCGGTGGCGCTGGCCGAACGGCTTGGCGCGGTGTTCGAGGCGGAATTCGACAACCCGAAACACGGGCGTGAGCTGGTCTACCGCCATCCTGCCCCCGAGGCGCCGAGCGATGGCGGGATGGAGGCCTACGCATGAGCTTCTGTCAAATTTGCACAAACCAGGCCGCCCCGGCAGCCCGGGATGCAGCCCGTTTAACTGAAAATTACGCAGTCTCCCCGATACTCCCTCATTGGATGGGTGAAATTTATGCCGGGCGGTCCGCCGCCCGGACAAAGGGGTACAAGATGACTGACGTGCAAACGCCGTATCCGCGGCTAAAGTCCAAACGGCTTATGCTGATGTCTCCGGCGGACCCGGAGTTCGACGCCAATGCCGCCTTCCTCGACGCGGGCGCGGCGCGCTTCATCGATGCGGCGGAAGATCCGGATTCGCTTTGGTGGTCGATTGCCACCATCATCGGCCACTGGCATCTGCACGGCTACGGCCTGTTTGCCGTGGTTGAACGCAGCACCGGACGGACCGTGGGCCTGGTTGGCCCCTGGTTCCCCAAAGGCTGGCCGGAACCGGAACTGTCCTGGCACCTGATGGAAACGGGCCGCGGCAAGGGCTACGCCAGCGAAGCCGCGCAATGTGTTCTCGACTGGCTGTTTGCCGAGGCCGGGTGGGACTGCATCGTCTCCTACGTGCCCGAGGAAAACGGCGCCTCCATCGCACTGGCCCAACGCGTCGGCGCCCGCCCGGAAAAGCCGGTCAGCTTCCGCCTGCAGCCCGCGCCCAATATCCGCGTCTGGCGCCATGTCCCGCCCGCCCGCATGTCCGGCGCGCAGGCCGAACGGGGCCTGCTGCACTAATGCGCCGTTACGGGATCATAGTCCGGCCCGGCCGCGACCTTCCGCTGGAGGGAGCGCGCTGATGCCCTTTGACATCCCGGTGATCGAAACCCGCCGTCTGGTACTGCGTGGCCCCGAACCGCAGGACTACCCCGATTTCAAAGCCACCTTCAGCTCCTACCGTTCGCGCTTTATGGGCGGTCCGCTGAATACCTATGAGGCCTGGATGCTCTATGCGGCTGAGATCGGCCATTGGCAGGTGCGCGGATTCGGCATGTGGATGATCCACGACAAGGCCACGGACGAGACTTACGGCATGGCCGGCGGCTGGCAGCCCGCAGGCTGGCCCGAGCGCGAGATCGCCTGGATCATCTGGCCCGGTGCCGCCGGCAAGGGCTATGCGCTGGAGGCGGTACAGGCCGCTCGCGGACATTTTTATTCAAATCTGGGCTGGGAGACCGCGGTCAGCTATATCGATCCCAAGAATCTCGATTCGATCCGGCTGGCGGAGCGGCTCGGCGCTGCCAAGGACCACAGCGCCGCAACCATCGACGGCAATGATGCGGTCTACCGCCACCCTGCGCCGGACACCCTGAAGGACAGCCAGATTGCGCATGGCATCGAAATGGAAATCGGCCACTACGCCGACCCGTTGTTCAAGCCGGAGGGTTGGGCACTTGACTGAGTTGCACCAGAACACCCATTTGCTGCGCTGTGGCGGTCCACTTGCTGTGAATAGCGGATATATGCCCGCTGCTGTCCCGGCACGCCCTGGCATTGCTGCCCTGCGGAGGACCTGATGACGACCGAAACCCAAGACCCCGCCGTCCGCGCAGCCCAGCTGCTGAAGGGCCACCGTGAAAGCATCGACCGCCTGGATGCGATCCTCGTTTATACTCTGGGCGAGCGGTTCAAGCACACCCAGGCAGTGGGGCGGCTCAAGGCTGAACACGACCTTCCGCCGTCTGATCCAACCCGCGAAGCGGCGCAGATCGCGCGGCTTGAAGACTTGGCAAAACAGGCCGATCTGGACCCTGAATTCGCTAAGGCATTTTTGAACTTCATCATCGGTGAAGTCATTCGGCACCACAAGAAGCACCAAGAATAATAACAGACAACAGGAACAACCGGGGCAAACCCCGGACAACGCCATCAAAGGAGATGTACCCATGGCAATGAAAATCCGTTTGGCCCGCGGCGGCTCTAAAAAGCGTCCTTTTTACCGCATCGTGGCTGCTGACAGCCGCATGCCGCGCGACGGCCGCTTCATCGAGAAGCTGGGCACCTACAACCCGCTGCTGCCGAAAGACAGCGAAGAGCGCGTGAAAATGGACATGGAACGCGTGCAGCACTGGCTGGACCACGGCGCGCAGCCCACCGACCGTATCGCCCGCATGCTGGAAGCGGCCGGTGTCCGTGCCAAGACCGAGCGCAGCAACCCCAAGAAAGGCGCCCCGGGCAAGAAAGCCCAGGAGCGCGCAGAAGAGAAAGCTGCAAAGGCTGCTGAAGCCTCCGCAGCAACTGCAGACGCGGAATAATTCCGTGGAGCTGCGGGGCGCTTTTCCCGAAGAGTTCCGCAGCCAGCTTGATCTGCTGATGCGGCTCCGGCGCGACGTGCGCCGGTTCCGCAGCGATCCGGTGGAAGAGGCAGTGCTGATGCGCTGCCTCTCTGCCATTCCGCTTGCCCCGTCTGTGGGCCTCAGCGAACCCTGGCGCATCCTGCGGGTGGACAGCAGCCCCGCCCGTGCCGCTGCGCTGAAGAATTTTGAGACTGCTAATGCGCAAGCCCTGGAAGGGTATTCCGGCGAACGCGCCGAGCGTTATGCCGGGCTGAAACTGTCCGGAATGCGCGACGCCCCGGTGCAATTGGCGGTCTACTGCGACGATGAAACTGCGCAGGGCCACGGCCTGGGCGCCGCAACCATGCCGGAGATGCGCCGCTATTCGGTGGTCACCGCTATCACATTGTTCTGGCTTGCTCTTCGGGCCGAAGGACTGGGTCTGGGCTGGGTGTCGGTGCTGGACCCCGAACAGTTGAACCGCGATCTGAACGCCCCCGAAGGCTGGCAGCTGATCGGCTATTTCTGCATTGGCTATCCGGAACGGTTCTCGGACACGCCGGAGCTGGAAGAAACCGGCTGGGAAAGCCGGATGGCCAGCCTGCCGCTTGAAACCCGCTGAGGCCCATGATGGGACGGTTGATCCGGCTTGTGTTTTTTGTTGCAGTGGCCTTTACCGCAGGCATCTTTTTTGAACGCAACCACCAAAGCGAACTCTGCGAACACTCTGGCGGCCAATGGCTGCGCGCAGGGTTCTGTGCAAAGGAATAATACCATGAGCGACCTGATCTGCGTGGGAGCGGTGGCCGGCGCTTTCGGCGTGCGCGGCGAGGTGCGGCTCAAGAGCTTCTGCGCCATTCCCGAAGAAATCAGCGACTATTCACCGCTTACCAGCGAGGACGGCAGCCGGAGTTTTACGGTGACCCTGACCCGAACGGTCAAAAACGGCTTTGCCGCCCGGCTGAGCGGCGTTGAAACCAAAGAGCAGGCCGATGCAGTCAGAGGCCTGCGCCTGTTTGCCCGCCGCGACCAGCTGCCAAAGCTGCCGGATGACGAATTCTATCACACCGACCTGATCGGGCTGGAAGTGTATGACACCGGCGGCACCCTGCTGGGCACAGTGAAATCGGTGCAGAACCACGGCGCCGCCGACCTGCTGGAAATCCACGGCCCCGGCCTGAAAGCCACGGTGCTGCTGCCCTTCACTCTGGAAGCGGTGCCAACCGTGGACCAAACCCGGGGCCGCATCATCGCCGATCCGCCCGAAGGGCTGTTCTGAGCGGGCAGGCCCCGCTCAGCCCGGCTCTTGGTCCAGAAGTAAATCAAGAACCTTAACCACCTGCTCAAGCTGCCTCTGACCTTTCTTTCCGGCGGCGCGGCCGGATGCCGAGAACCTTATCCAGGATTCCCAAAGCCGCAGCGCAAAGCAGAACTGGAAAAGCGGTTCACGGGAAACATGCCGCCCGTAGCCTTCTTCGAACGCCGCCCAATCTGCTTGTGAAATCCCGCCAAATCCAGCGTCTCCGTCCAGGCCGGACAAATGGTCCAGGCCATTTGCAAGCCATAGGTTGGAGATATCGCGCTCGGCGATAGAAAACCTCTGGCTGGAAAAATCGATAAAGGAAATCTGATCAGCAGAGGCCAGAATATTCCGGAAATGCAGGTCGCCGTGGGCGAGGCCGGGCTGGTATCTGACACCTCTGGCGCGCCGCCCAGCACGGTGCATATACGCACACAGCCCCAGGAAACGCTTCGGTTTTACAACGGTCACCTCTCCTGCACGAACGGTACCGGCAGTCCGTGACACGGTTTCAAGATGCCGCATCGGCCAGAATACCTGCTCATCCGTCGCCGAGCAGCGGTGCAGCAACCGCGGCGCCGATCCGCTGCAACAGCCGGTCGCGGTCCCCAAGCCCATAGCCAGCCAGATACAATGCCTGAAATGCTGTATCCCCAGGAGCCAATTCCATCAGCGTGTACTTATACTGGGGATCGCACCAAAGAAGCTGCGGCACCGATACGCCCGCCGTGAATTTCAGCGCCTCTGCTGCGGTCCGGTGGCGTTTCAGGTTCGCCTGATGCCGGTCAAGGTTTCCTTCGGCAAAGTCAGCCCGCATCACAAGTTCCCTGCCGTCCTGCAAGGATACTCTCAAGACGCAGCATTGATCCTCTTTTTTGGGGTTGACCTGCATCCGTCTGAACAAAGCGCCTGCAGCCGGGAGCCCCAGATCCGAAGCAATCCCGGGCCACAGCGCTTCGGCGCGGCGCTGCGCGGCCTCGAACCCGCCCTGCTGCTCAATGGATGCTGGCAGAGAAGTGCGTTTCGAATTCATGCAGGGTCCAAAGCTTTCTATTGCGCGAAAATCTGACTGAACTAAACAGCATTATTATGACAGCACCAAGCAAATCCCACGGCCGCAAGGCCATCCGTCAGACCCTGAAACCGCGTGAACTGATGACACCCACGCCGGACCTTGCAGGCGTTTGGAAAGCCAAGGTCATCACCCTGTTTCCCGCAGCCTTCCCCGGAGTGCTGGGCGAAAGCCTGACGGGTAAGGCGCTGCAGGACGGGTTGTGGCAGCTTGAGACAGTGGATCTGCGCGAGTTCGGCGCCGGAAAGCATCGCAATGTCGATGACACTCCCGCAGGCGGCGGCGCCGGAATGGTGCTGCGTGCAGATGTGCTGGGCAACGCAATTGAGCACACGATGACCGGAACCAAGGGCAACTGGCCGCTGATTTACCTGTCGCCGCGGGGGCGCCGGATGGACCAGCAGATGATGCAGAACTTCGCCCAATGCGATGGCATGACCCTGTTGTGCGGCCGGTTTGAAGGCGTCGATGAGCGGGTACTGGACCATTACGGTATTCAGGAAGTCTCCTTGGGCGATTTCGTGATGACCGGCGGCGAACTGGCCGCGCAGGCACTGATTGATGCCACCGTCCGGCTGATCCCCGGCGTGCTGGGAAATCACGCCTCGACCGAGGAGGAGAGTTTTTCCTCCGGCCTGCTGGAGCATCCGCAATATACCCGCCCTGCCGAATGGAACGGCCGCGCAATCCCGGATGTGCTGATGTCAGGCCACCATGGCAAGATCGCGGAATGGCGGCACAGGATGAGCGAAGACATTACCAAGGCCCGCCGTCCTGATCTATGGGAAGCTCACAGCAGCAAGAAAGACAACAAACGCTGATCAAGTGATTGGCCCGCACCGCCGATTCCGCGTTTGCAGCAGCCCCAAAACATTGCCGGATGACCCAAGCCGTGCTTTAGTCCCCTCATATTCATCAGGAATTAGGAGTGAGCAGGGTGTCTGGGAAATTCGAACTTTATACCGATAATGCGGGCGAATTCCGCTTCCGCCTGAAAGCAGGCAACGGCGAGAACATTCTGGCCAGCGAAGGCTACAAGCAGAAAGCCAGTGCTGAGAATGGCATTGAGTCAGTTAAAAAGAACGCTGGTGATGATGGGCGGTATGAGCGTAAGGAAACAGCCGCCGGCAAGCACATGTTCAACCTGAAAGCCACCAATGGCCAGGTGATCGGCACCTCGCAAAGCTACGCCAGCGCCTCTGGCCGCAACAATGGCATTGAGTCCGTCAAGAAAAACGCCCCTGATGCAGCAGTGGACGACAAAACCGGCTAAGATTGCCGGTATGACAGACACAAGGCCCACCGGCCTTGTGCAGCCACGCCCGTCCGGGAACCCGGTTACTCTTGGCTCTCCTCACTTTGCGTCTGCCGCCTCCCGGCCAGCGCATCTGCGATCCGGAGCGGCCTGGGGTTGTTGCCATCGGGCCGCGCAGGCCAGCCTTCACGATGCCGGCTGCGGTCGCCATCGGTTTCCTCGGTCTGGTCGTGAAACAGCATCACTTGGGTCGGGTACGGCATGTCAATTCCGCTGTCATCCAGCGCCTTGTAGACAGCCTCGATTACCTGGGCAAAGGTCTGCACCACGCTTGCCCGGTCGGATTTGGTCCACCAGCGCAAGCGGATATTGTTGCCATTGTCAGCAATCGCCCAAGGCAGCGCTTCCGGCGCCGGGTCCTCCAGCACCCCGTCGCATCCGCGCGCAGCCTCCAGCATGATCCGCTTGGCGTCGTCCCAGCTGTCGTTGCAACCGATCTGCACGTCATACTGCGAACGGCGCTGCTCAAACGCTGTGTTGACGGTGACGGCATCGGTGTAAATGTCAGAATTCGGAATGACAACGCGGCGCCCGTCGTATGTTTTAATCAGCGTTGCCCGGGTTTCGATCCGCTCCACCGTGCCTTCATGCCCGCCAGAGATAATCTGGTCCCCAACCGAAAACGGCTGGCGCAGCAAAATCAGGATCCCCGCCAGCAGGTTCTGCAGAATGTCCTTAAAGGCAAAGCCGATGGCAACGGAGCCGATACCCAGGCCGGCAAACAGATCCGCAGGAGTGATGGAGGGCGCAATGACCGTGATCGCCAGCATCAGACCGACAATGATCAGCGCCCATTTTATCAGGGCTGCGCCGACCTCGCCCAGATTGTCCCGCCCGCGTCTTTTTCCGGCCCTACTCACGACACCGGCAACCAGCCTGGCCAGCAGCCAGAACACGGCAAGCAGAACCAGCGCGATGCCAAGGTTGGGCAGGATTCTGAAAAAGCCGTCCACCCAGCTGTCTATCTTCTCAAAAACATTGCCGACATCCGCATCCACCTGCTCCATCTGTCTTCCTCTCTTGGCTCCGATCAGGTAAAACGCCTGTCATCCTCGAAGGTTCCCTGCTCCGCCCCCGCTGCGGCCGGACCTGCATTTCTTTCCCTTGATCCGGCCCGCATTTCTGCCTATACGTCCGCAAGTCTGGATTCGCTTTTGCGGCTCCGGACTGCTGGCTGTTGGATCAATCCACCTGAAGATCTTCTTCGGTTTTCACCCGGGATCTGACCGCCAGAAGCAAGAAACAGACTGCGTGATCTCTGGCGGGCTGCCTAAGGCGGGACCCGGTGAAGACCAAGAGCTCTCATGACGGCGCAAACCTCTGCGGAAAGAACCGCAGGCCAATTTAGGAGAGTTGCGATGAACTTGATCGCACAGCTGGAGGCGGAACAGATCGCCGCCCTGGGGAAAGATATCCCTGATTTCAAAGCCGGCGACACCATCCGTGTCGGCTTTAAGGTGACCGAAGGCTCGCGTTCGCGCGTGCAGATGTACGAAGGTGTTTGCATCAGCCGTAAAAACGGTTCGGGCATTGCCGGTTCGTTCACCGTCCGCAAGATTTCGTTCGGCGAAGGCGTGGAGCGTGTGTTCCCGCTGCATTCGACCAACATCGACAGCATCACCGTTGTGCGCCGCGGCCGCGTGCGCCGCGCCAAGCTGTACTACCTGCGCGAGCGCCGCGGCAAGTCGGCCCGTATCGCAGAAGATGCACACTACAAGCCCAAGAAAGCCTGAGGAGCGGTATCATGAAAAAAGACACTCATCCCGAATACCACTTCATCGACGTCAAAATGACCGACGGCACCATCCTCAAAATGCGCTCCACCTGGGGCAATGAAGGGGATCAGCTGGCGCTGGACATCGACCCGACCGTGCACCCGGCCTGGACCGGCGGCACCTCGCGCCTGATGGATGCCGGCGGCCGCGTGTCGAAGTTCAAGAAGAAATACGAAGGCCTGGGCTTCTAAGCCACCTGCCGTATTTTGCCAAACTCCCGAAGGCTGCCCCGGACGGGCAGCCTTCTTTCTTTTCTCCTGACGCTGAGGCGGTATGCGCCTTGCGGGAAAGACAGCCCTCCTCGTGAAACAAGCCCTGGCCAACGCACTGCAAGAGCGCGGATATGAAACCCTGACCCAAGTTCAGGAGGCTGTGACCCAGCCAGAGCTGAACGAGCGCGACCTGCTGGTTTCGGCGCAGACCGGATCGGGCAAGACAGTCGGGTTCGGACTGGCGCTGGCACCGACACTGCTGGGTGAGGCTGAGGCATTTGAGGCTGCTGCCGCGCCGCTGGCCCTGGTGATTGCGCCGACACGGGAATTGGCGCTGCAGGTGAAACACGAGCTGAGCTGGCTGTACAAGGGCGCCGGTGCGGTGATCGCCTCCTGCGTTGGCGGCATGGATATGCGCGACGAGCGCCGGGAGCTGGCCCGCGGTGCGCATATCGTCGCGGCAACGCCAGGGCGGCTGCGTGACCACATCATGCGCGGCTCTATTGATCTCAGCAATCTGCGCGGAGTGGTGCTGGACGAAGCCGACGAAATGCTGGACCTGGGCTTCCGCGAAGATCTAGAGTTCATTCTGGGCGAAGCGCCCGAAGACCGCCGCACCCTGCTGTTCTCGGCCACCGTGCCGTCGGGCATTGCCAGCCTGGCCACGACATTCCAGAAAGACGCGCAGCGGATCCAGACCGCAGGCGAAACCAAACAGCATTCCGACATTGAATACCGGCTGATGAGCGTGGCGCAGCAAGATGCGGAAAACGCCATCATCAATGTGCTGCGCTACTATGAGGCGCCCAGCTCTATCGTTTTCGCCAACACCCGAGCGGCGGTGAACCGTCTGGCGGCACGGCTGACCAACCGCGGTCTGTCGGTGGTGACGCTGTCGGGCGAATTGTCCCAAGCCGAGCGCAGCCAGGCGCTGCAGGCAATGCGCGACGGCCGCGCCCGGGTCTGCGTGGCCACTGACGTGGCCGCACGCGGTATCGACCTGCCAGGGCTGGAGCTGGTGGTACATGCCGAGCTGCCGTCGAACCACGAAACTCTGCTGCACCGTTCGGGCCGGACCGGCCGCGCGGGCCGCAAAGGCGTCAGCGCGCTGATCGCGCCGCCCAAGGCCCGCAGCAAGGCGCTGCGGCTGCTGAAGTGGGCCAAGCTGACGGCAGAACACTGCGAAGCGCCCTCGGCCGACGACATTATGGCGCGTGACGAGGAGCGGATGCTGGCCGATCCTGTCTGGCAGGAGCCTGTTGCGGAGCAGGAACAGGCAGGCGTCAAGACCCTGCTGGAGCATTTCTCTGCCGAGCAGATTGCCACCACCTACCTGCGCCTTTTCCGCAGCCGCCATTCTGCGCCGGAGGATCTGCGCCCGGCCGGCGCGGAGGAACCGCGCAAGGAACGCAAAGAACGCAAGGATTTCGGTCCGTCGGTGTGGTTCTCGCTGTCAGGCGGGCGCGCCGCTGGTGCGGACCCGCGCAAGGTGCTGCCGATGCTGTGCAAAGCCGGCAGTATTGATCGCGACGTTATCGGGGCGATCCGGATACAAGAAAACGAAACCTTTGCCGAAATCAGCCAGGATGCGGTTGATGGCTTCCTGAAAGCACTGGGCGGCAAGACCGAGCTGGAGCCAGGCGCGGTGCTGACACAGCTGTCCGAAGCCCCTGATCTGGGACCAGCCCAGCGCCGTGGCCCCGGTGGCCCCAAGGGCGGATTCAAGGGCGACCGTGATCGCGGCGAAAAACCGCACCGCGGCAAGCAGGATGGCCCCAAACCCTATCGCGCCAAATCCGATGACGGCCGCGACAGCCGGCCGCCGCGTAAGGAATGGAGCGGCAAGCAGGACCGGGAAGAACGCCGCGAACCGCGCCCCGATGACCGTCCCCGCAAGCCCGCTCCGGCAGTCACGGCCAAGCCCAAAGGCGCTTCGGATCCGTCCAAACGGATGGCAAAACCCGGCGCACCGGCAGCCAAACCTTTCAAAGCCAAAGGCCCCAAACCGCCGGCCGGCAAGCCGAACAGCAAGAAAAACAAGGCCCGCGCTCCATTTGCCAAACCTGGGAAAGGCGGCGACACCCGTCCCAACCGCAAGCCGGCGGGACCTTCAAAACACAGGTGATACACTAAGTTTACCAGCCCGCGCAGACCGCTTTTCTTGACCGAATCCAGAGCCTATACAGGGGCGCAAAGATAAAAGCGTGCCAAAGGCACGAGCGAAGGGACCTGTACATGGCGCATATTATTGTCGTCGGCAACGAGAAGGGCGGCGCGGGAAAATCCACTGTGTCCATGCATGTTGCTACCACCTTGGCCCGGCTTGGGCACAAGGTGGCGGCGCTTGACCTGGACTTGCGGCAGCGCTCGATGGGGCGGTATCTGGAGAACCGCAAGGATTTCTGCGCGAAGGCAGGGCTGGACCTGCCGATGGTGGGAATGCACGAACTGCCGGAGATTGATCCCGATAGCTTGCAGCCGGGCGAAAACATCTATGACCACCGGCTGTCAGCGGCGGTCTCGGCGCTGGAGCCTGGCCATGACTTCATCCTGATCGACTGCCCTGGCTCGCACACGCGCCTCAGTCAGGTGGCGCATTCGCTGGCTGACACGCTGATCACGCCCTTGAATGACAGTTTTGTCGATTTCGACCTGCTTGCGCATGTGGACCAAAAGGGTGAGGCGATTACCGGGCCGTCCGTCTACTCGGAAATGGTCTGGAACGCCCGTCAGCTGCGGGCGCAGGCGGGGCTCAAGCCGATCGACTGGATCGTGATCCGCAACCGCGTCGGCACACAGCGCATGGTCAACAAGGAAAAGATGGAGCGCGCCATCAATATGCTGTCCAAGCGGATCGGCTTCCGGGTCGCACCGGGCTTTTCCGAGCGGGTGATTTTCCGCGAGTTGTTCCCGCGCGGGCTGACGCTGCTTGACCTCAAGGATATCGGTGTCAAGCAGCTGAACATTTCCAACATCGCTGCCCGGCAGGAGCTGCGCGACATGATGAAGGAAGTAAACCTGCCGGGGGTCGAGATCAGTATCTGATCCTGCCCCGCGGCGGTTTAGCCATCGCAGCCGCAATTGCCGCGGTAAATGGTGTAAAGCTCAATCGGCTCGGCCACTCCGCGCAGCATGTAACGGCCCAGCGACACCAGATCGTGGTTGGTGCCTTTGGCCGCCTTCTGCACGTCTTCGGACATGATGATGCTTTGGCCGACCGAACGGTGCATCCCCGCGATCCGGGCGGTCTGGTTCACCGCCTGGCCGATGACGGTGAAATCAAGCCGGTTCTCTGCACCGATATTGCCGTAAAGGATGGTTCCCGCGTGCAGCGCCAGGGTAAAGCCCGCGGTGGGCAGCCCCCGCTCTTCGCGCTCGGAGTTGAAGGCACGCACTTTGCCGCACAGTTCATTGGCCGCCGCAAGGGCCGCATGGGCGTCCTCCTCGATACTGCCGAGGTTGAACATGGTCAGCATGCCGTCGCCCATGAACTTGAGGATATTGCCGCCATGCGCCTGGATGGTTTCCACCGCCAGGCCGAAATAGCCGTTCAGCATCTCGATCAGCTCGGTTCCGGGCAGCCGTTCCGCCAGCTGGGTAAAGCCCTTAAGGTCAAACAGGCAGAGCACAGCATCGATCTGCTGCGAGGAACCGCGTTGAATTTCGCCTGACAAAACCCGGCGGCCCGCATCGCGGCCCAGATAGACCTGCAAAAGATCACTGGCCATCTGCCGGTTGGAAGAGGATTTCAGCGCCAGCCCCAGATGCGGCAGCGTGGTACGGATCAGATCCAGCTCGCGGTTGCTGAACCCGCCGGGCCGGTCTGATGACCAGGAAACCAGCATGCCTTCCTGCGGATGGCGCGGATCGTTCGGACCCGCTTCGGGCGGTGCAAACCGCACGCCTTTGGCGAAGTAATCGGTCGCCCCGCGCTCCCGCAATTCAGGCAGCAGCGGAAATTCTGCTGGGGCTCTGTCTTCGATCCTTTCCCGGAACTCTTCCAGATTGTGCTCCAGAATATGGAAGAACGGGCTGCGCAGCCATTCCTCGCGCGGGGACTCGCGGTATTCGTAGTGCTCGTGGCTGATGCCGTCGGTGCGGGTCCAATTGAAGCCGAGACCACCGAACTTCGGGTGGAAGGCGCGCTGTGCCAGGTGGAACCGCCACAGCGGCACTCCGGCATCGACCAGACGCTGGCAATATCCCTGCAAAAGATCCTGCTGCTGCGCGCCTTGAAGCCCCTGCTCCATCAGCCAGGCAATCAACGGTCCGGAATTGACATCAATCTGTATCATGTTTTCACCTTCAATACCGCCGCCTTACTTGGGTATTCCAGGCGCCGATGTCTATGGGTCTATCTCTGCTAAATTGCGCAGCATGTACCGCAAAATTGCAACTTCGCCGGTGGTGAACCGGGCGCAGATGCCGGTGTCGAACTGCAACGCATGTTCGCGCAGATCTTTATAGGCGGCCTCCCCAGCGGCAGTCAGGGTCAAATGTTCGGCCCGCCGGTCATTTTCATCGCGGGTGCGGGTCACAAACCGCTTTTCCGATAGTTTGGCCACGGCGCGGCTGATTTTGGTCTTGTGGATCTTTGCCCGCGTACCGATTTCCTTGGCGGTCATCTCACCGTAGTTGCCCAGGTGGAACAGCACCCTCCACTCTGTGCGCAGCATTCCATAGCGGTTTTTGTAGTGTTTTTGGAAACCCAGCGAGCTTTCCTCAGCCGCCCGGTTCAACAGATACGGCAGGAAATCCTGCAAGGCAAAATCATCTTTTTCGTTCATTTTGCTCCCCTCTCCCTTGTTAGTTACAAAAACAACTAATATTCCGCAAGCAGCAAGAGGAGAAACGCGCGATGAATCGGCCCGCCGATCCCCATGAAATGATCCAGGCCCCCTCTCTTCAGGGGCCGAACGAGGGCTACATGCCCGGTTTTGCCAATGACTTTGAAAGTGAGGCGCTGCCCGGCGCGCTGCCGCAGGGTATGAACAGTCCGCAAAAGTGCAACTATGGCCTTTACGGCGAACAGCTGAGCGGCACCGCCTTTACCGCCGACCCGCCGGAACGGACCTGGTGCTACCGGATCCGCCCGTCGGTAAAGCACTCGCACCGTTATGAGAAAATCGACCTGCCGCTGTGGAAATCAGCGCCTTACGTTGACCCGGACGTGATCTCGCTGGGCCAGTACCGCTGGGATCCGGTGCCGCATTCTGATGAAGGCCTCACCTGGCTCACCGGCATGCGCAGCATGACCACCGCGGGAGACGTGAACACGCAAGTAGGCATGGCCAGCCACATCTATCTGGTCACCGAGTCGATGGTGGACAGCTACTTCTTTTCCGCTGATTCCGAACTGCTGGTAGTGCCACAGGAAGGCAGGCTGCGTTTTACGACAGAACTGGGCATCATCGATCTGGCGCCGCAGGAAATTGCCATCCTCCCGCGCGGGCTGGTTTACCGGGTCGAGGTACTGGAAGGCCCCTGCCGCGGCTTTGTCTGCGAAAATTACGGCCAGAAATTCGAACTGCCGGGCCGCGGCCCGATCGGCGCCAATTGCATGGCCAATCCGCGCGACTTCAGGGCGCCGGTGGCAGCGTTTGAAGATCGTGAAGCCCCCTCGACCGTAACCATCAAATGGTGCGGCCAGTTCCACGAGACCAAGATCGGCCATTCGCCGCTGGATGTGGTTGCCTGGCACGGCAACTATGCACCTTTCAAATACGACCTGACCACCTACTGCCCGGTTGGGGCGATCCTGTTCGATCACCCGGATCCGTCGATTTTCACCGTTCTGACCGCTCCTTCGGGCGTTCCGGGCACTGCCAATATCGACTTTGTGCTGTTCCGCGAGCGCTGGATGGTGGCGGAGAATACCTTCCGCCCGCCATGGTATCACAAGAACATCATGTCGGAGCTGATGGGCAACATCTATGGCCAGTATGACGCTAAGCCGCAGGGATTTGTCCCAGGCGGCATGTCGTTGCACAACATGATGCTGCCGCACGGGCCGGACAAAAACGCATTCGAGGGCGCGTCGAATTCCAACCTCGGCCCTGAAAAGCTGGAGAACACCATGTCCTTCATGTTCGAGACCCGCTTCCCGCAACATCTGACTGCCTTTGCTGCCAAGGAAGCGCCGCTGCAGGATGACTACATCGACTGCTGGAACGACATCGAAAAGAAATTCGACGGCACGCCCGGCCTGAAATGAATATGGTGAGGGGGCGCTGCCCCCTCTGGGCCTGACCGGCCCATTCACCCCCGGAGTATTTCCGGAAAAGATGAAATGGATCTTCGGATCCGGAAACTGGAGACACCATGCCTCTGCTGAAATCCTGGGTGGCCTCGGCCAATGATGCGAACCACCCGTTCCCGCTGAACAACCTGCCTTATGGTGTATTTTCCGTTGAGGGCGATGACCCGCGCTGCGGTGTTGCGATCGGCGACATGATCCTGGACATGCAGGCCGCCGAAGAGACCGGGCTGATCCAGCTGGCCGATGCGCCGCTATTCGACGTGCCCTATTGGAACGACCTGATGGAAGAAGGCCCGGCCGTTTGGGCCGCACTGCGTGAACGGCTGACTGCGCTGCTTTCCGACGGCGCTGCCGAACAGGAAAAGGTGGAAGCCCTGCTGGTCTCCGCTGTGGATGCCGAGCTGCACATGCCTTTTGCGGTCAGCGAATATACCGACTTCTATGCCGGCAAATACCACGCCTTCAACGTCGGCACAATGTTTCGCGGCCCAGAAAACGCGCTGCCGCCGAACTGGCTGCATATCCCGATCGGCTATAACGGACGGGCATCCTCTGTGGTGGTCTCCGGCACCGATGTGCGCCGCCCCTGGGGACAGCTGAAAGGCCCCAATGATGCAGCCCCCCGCTGGGCCCCCTGCGCGCGGTTCGATATCGAACTGGAGATGGGCGCCATTGTCGGCACGCCTTCGGACGGTCCGATTACTGTGCAAGAGGCCGATGACCATATCTTTGGCTATGTGCTGCTGAACGATTGGTCGGCGCGCGACATTCAGGCCTGGGAATACCAGCCGCTGGGGCCGTTCCAGGCCAAGGCGACCGCCAATTCGATCAGCCCCTGGATTGTGACCAAAGCAGCACTGGAGCCGTTCCGCTGCGACACGCCCGAGCGCGAGGTGGAGCTGCTGGACCACCTGAAAGACTGCGGGCCGATGCTCTATGACATCGACCTGGAAGTCACCATGGCGCCGGAAGGCAAAGAGGCGACCACCATCGCGCGAACCAACTACAAGGAAATGTACTACTCCGCCGCGCAGCAGCTGGCACATCACACCACCTCGGGCTGCCCGATGAATGCAGGCGACCTTTTGGGGTCCGGCACCATCTCCGGCCCAAGCAAGGAAAGCCGCGGCTCGTTGCTGGAGTTGAGCTGGGGCGGCAAGGAGCCACTGACGCTGGACAGTGGCGAAGAGCGCTCCTTCATTGCCGATGGCGACACGCTGACCCTGCGGGGCGCGGCAAAGGGCGACGGCTATTCCATCGGCTTTGGCGACTGCACCGGCACCGTTCTGGCCGCCCTTGATGACCCCTACGCAAGATAAGGAAGACCACCATGGCAAAAGCTTTTGCGTCCCAAGGGGACATGACCGAAAAGAAAATCACCTTTGATGAGATTGGAGAAGGACTTTATGCCTTCACCGCCGAGGGAGATCCCAACTCCGGTGTGATCATCGGCGACGACAGCGTGATGATTATTGAGGCACAGGCCACCCCGCGGCTGGCGAACAAGGTGATAGAATGCGTTCGGTCAGTGACCGACAAGCCGATTACCCATGTGGCACTGACCCATTACCACGCGGTGCGGGTTCTGGGCGCCTCGGCATTTGGCGCGCAGCAGGTCATCATGGGCGATGCGGCCCGTGCCATGGTGGTGGAACGCGGCCAGGAGGACTGGGACAGCGAGTTCCAGCGCTTCCCGCGGCTGTTCGAAGGCCATGAAAGCATTCCGGGCCTGACCTGGCCGACCACGACTTTTTCCGACGATATGACCGTGTATCTTGGCAGCCGGCGGGTCGATCTGATGCACCTGGGCCGGGCCCATACCGCAGGCGACATCGTGATCCATGTGCCGGATCAGAACGTTATGTTCACCGGTGACATCGTGGAATACCACTCCGCCTGCTACTGCGGTGACGGCCACTTCAGCGACTGGGGCGATACGCTGGACAACATCAAGTCATTCGACGTGGACGCCATCGCACCTGGCCGCGGCGACGCGCTGGTTGGCAAGGACATGGTGAATGCCGCAATCGAAAACACCCGCGGCTTTGTCGAGAGCACGTACCGTCCCGCCGCCAAGGTAGCCGCCCGCAATGGCACCCTGAAAGAGGCCTGGGACGCCGTGCGTGCCGAGTGCGACCCGAAGTTCTCGGATTATGCGATCTACGAGCATTGCCTGCCCTTCAACGTCGCCCGCGCCTATGACGAGGCCCGCGGCATCGACACCCCGCGTACTTGGACCGCCCAGCGCGATCTGGAGATGTGGGAGGCCTTGCAGGGCTGAGCCCCGGCCAGGAATTGCAACCGGGGCGGTTTGATCCAGATCGTTTCGCCCCGGCAGAACCTGTGAGACGCTAGACCATCCTCTCGGCTGCCCACGCCGGGAAGCGGTAAAGCTGTGCCTGACGGCACCCGAATTAGGGAGGAGACCTGATGAACAAGATCTTTGAAGTCCCGTTGTACCCCTATGCGCGCCACGCGGATCAGGACGCCCCTGCCCCCGTGCGCCGCAAGGTGGTGGTGATCGGGGCAGGCCCAATCGGCCTGGCTGCCGCCATAGACCTGGCGCAAGCCGGCACCGAAGTGGTGATTCTGGATGACAACGACAAGGTGAGCTTCGGCTCCCGGGCGATCTGCTTTGCCAAGCGGCCCCTGGAGATCCTCGACCGGTTGGGCTGCGGCCAGCCGATGGTGGACAAGGGCGTGCAGTGGAATGCCGGCAAGGTGTTCTTTGACGAACGTCAGGTCTATGACTTCAATCTGCTGCCGGAGGAAGGCCACAAACGCCCCGCCTTCATCAATCTGCAGCAGTATTACTTTGAGGAATACCTGGTGAACCGGGTTCGCGAGCTGCAGCAGCAGGGCGCACCAATCGAAATCCGCGGCCGCAACAAGGTTTCGGCCATCGGCACTCATCCCAGCCATGTGACATTGGAAATCGACACGCCCGAAGACTCCTATAACCTGGAGGCCGATTGGCTGATCGCCTGCGACGGCGCAGGCTCTCCGACCCGGCGGATGCTGGGACTGGATTTCGTCGGCCGGGTGTTCGAGGACAACTTCCTGATCGCCGATGTAATTATGGAGGCGGATTTTCCGACCGAACGCTGGTTCTGGTTCGACCCGCCATTCAACAAAGGACAGTCGGCGCTTTTGCACAAGCAACCGGACGGTGTCTGGCGGATTGATCTGCAATTGGGATGGGATATCGACAAGGAGCGCGAGAAACGCCCGGAAAACGTGATCCCGCGCCTCAAGGCGATGCTGGGGGAGGACGTGAAGTTCGAGCTGGAGTGGGTGTCGATCTACACATTCCAATGCCGCCGGATGGAGCAATTCCGCCATGGCCGGGTGCTGTTTGCCGGCGATGCCGCGCATCAGGTCTCGCCCTTTGGGGCCCGCGGCGCGAACTCCGGCATCCAGGACACCGACAACCTGTGCTGGAAGCTGCAGATGGTGATCGACGGCACCGCGCCGGAAAGCCTGCTGGACAGCTATGATACCGAGCGGGTTCACGGTGCGGATGAAAACATCCTGAACTCATCGCGCTCCACCGATTTCATCACGCCCAAGTCCGAGATGAGCCGGGTGCTGCGTGACGCGGTTCTGGACCTGTCCGAACAGTTTGAATTCGCCCGTCCGCTGGTGAACTCGGGCCGGCTGTCGGTGCCTTGCACCTATGACGGCTCGCCGCTGAATTCGGCAGATGCACTGGACGGGCCAGAGCGTACCCGCCCAGGCTCTTCCTGCCCCGACGTGCCGCTGGGCGACGGATTCTTGTTAGACAAGCTGGGAGATAAATTCGTGCTGCTCACCATCGACGCCGATGCCCCCGATGTGATCGAGGAAGAAGGTATTGAAGTCACCCGGCTGGCGCTCTCCATCAAGGATGACAAGACGCTGGCGCTGAAGGAACGGTATCTGGGCAAGCATGACAGCGGTGTTTACCTGATCCGCCCGGACCAGCATGTTGCTGCCCGCCGCCCCGGCTTTGACGAAAACCAGTTCCGGCACGCAATCCGCCGGGCCATCGGCAAGGAGTGATCAAGATGACCGAAGACCAATTGATCCTGACCGCCAACCTCGAGCGCGCCGACGATTTCTATGCAGATCTCCTGACCGCGCATGAGGGCCTCAGCAAAGCCGAAAGCGATGCGCTGAATGCGCGTCTGGTGCTGGTGCTGGCTAATCACATTGGAAAACGCGCGATCCTGAAACAGGCGCTGGCCGCGGCCGCGCTGAAACCTGGGGAGGACACCGCTTGAAAATCGAACAGATCCACCACGTCGCCTACCGCTGCAAGGACGCCAAACAGACGGTAGAGTGGTACAACAAGATGCTGAACATGGACTTTGTCCTGGCGATTGCCGAGGACCATGTTCCATCAACGCATGAACCCGACCCCTACATGCATATCTTCATGGATGCAGGTAACGGCAACGTCCTGGCCTTCTTTGAACTGCCGACCAAGCCGGAGATGGACCGCGACCGCAACACGCCGGTCTGGGTGCAGCATATCGCCTTCAAGGTGAAAGACCGCGAGACCCTGATCCAGTTCAAGGAGCATCTGGAGGCCAATGGGGTCGAAGTTCTGGGCGTCACTGACCACTCGATCTTCCACTCGATCTACTTCTTCGACCCGAACGGCCACCGGGTGGAACTGGCCTGTCCGGATCCCGAGGAAGAGGCGTTGCTGCAAAAACTGGACGCGGTGAAATGGGAGATGCTGGAGGAATGGTCCAAGACCAAGAAGGCCCCCAAGCATGCCGAATGGCTGCACGCCAAGGAATTGCATAAGACCTGAATATGGCCAAACCAATTAAGGCAGCCCATCGGGCTGCCTCCTCAGCACCGGAGGACGCCGATGGGCAGCACGCTTCTTTTTGACTACTGGCGATCATCGGCCAGCTACCGGCTGCGCATCGCGCTGAACCTGGGTGAAATCGAATACACCTCGGTCCCGGTTGATCTGGTTAAGGGCGAGCACAAGAGCCCGGAGCACCTGGCCCGCAACCCGCAGGGCTTTGTACCGGTGCTTGAGATCGACGGGCTGCGTCTGACCCAATCACTGGGGATTTTGGACTACCTGGACGAAACCCGGAACCTCGGCCTATTGCCCAAAGACCCAGGCCTGCGTGCCAGGGCACGGGCGTTGGCCCATTCGGTTGCGGTGGATGTGCATCCGGTCTGTAACTTGCAAGTGGCCAGACACGCGACCCAGCTCAGCAGGGGTGCGGCAGACATGCCCAAGGCCTGGATGCAGCATTTCATCCGGCCTGGCCTGCAAGCGTTTGAGGCATTACTTACCAGCTTCAGCCAGTCGCCCTTTTGCATTGGAAAAACCCCGGGGCTCGCCGATATCTGCCTGATGCCGCAGCTTTACAATGCACGCCGCTGGGAAGTGGACTTTTCGGACCTGCCACGGATCTGCGCCGTGGAAACAGCCTGCGCGGCGCACCCTGCTTTTGCCACGGCGCACCCGGATCAACTCCGCTGACCAGCCACGCCGCATGTTGCACCGGCATAAATATGCAACAGAACGAGGCGTTGGCGGGTGTCTGCGTGCGCCAGGGGCGCAGGCAGGACAGGCGCACATCGGGTGCAGCATTTCAAATTAAGCAATCTTCCCGCAGGGCTAGCCGGTTTTCGCGGCACCTGCCGCTTGCGTAAACTGGAGGGGCTTCAAGTTGCTATTCAAGCCATTCAGCGAACATTGGCGACGCAGTGGCGATAAGCATCAATTAATTCAGTTGAAAGAAGGTCAGCATCTTCTTCCTGCATGCCGTATCCAATGACAGAAGCTCGAATGATCTTGCGGCCAGCCCATTCGCCATGTGTCGGGTAAACTTTGCCATTTCCCTGAACACGCCGCAGGACCTGCATAGTGAGCTTGTCGCCATCCGCCCCGTCGCCGCAGCAAATCGCAACCTGGTTGCTGTGGATCCGGTTCAGGACTGTTAAGCCGGGCTCGTTTGACACCGTTCGGGCAATCCGCTCCGCGAGGCGGCAATGGTGCGCTACAAGTTCGCGAACACCAGCCCGGCCGAGATGCCGCAGTATCGCATAGCTAGGGACACCTCTTGCCCGCCGGGATAACTCAGGCGTTGAATCACTTGGCTCCCAATGCTCAGTGGTCTCAGGCAGATAGGCGCCACGGGCAGACATCGACGCAACGAGCGGCGCACGGTCGCGTACTATAACCATGCCGGCATCGAAAGGTGCGTTAAGCCACTTGTGCAGGTCGATTGCCCAGCTGTCCGCTTCGCCGACCCCCTCCAGCCGATTTGCAAGCTCGGGCACTGCAGCGAGCCATAGCCCGAACGCTCCATCGACATGAACCCAGCCCTTCTTCTCGCGTACCATTGGGATCAATTCGTCAAACGGATCGAAGGCGCCAGTGTTTATTTGACCTGCCTGCAGGATCACAAGCGGCGGTTTGCTGCACCGGTTTATTGCTGCCCGAAATGCGTCCGGCTTAATCCTCCCTTCGCTGTCGGCAGCTACAGTTTGTGTGCGGCTTGCTCCAAATCCGGCGTAGCGCAGGGCTGCAAATGGCGCAGAATGTGCGTCTTGCCCGATCAGAACCGGAATCTCCGGTGCCCCGAAAAGCCCATCAGCTTCGACATCCCAACCCTGAGCGGCCAGCAGCGCATGGCGTGCCGCCATAATGCCAGCCATGTTTGCAACCGTACCGCCGGTCACCAATCCGGCTCCGCTTTCGGCAGGCAGCGACAGCAATTCAATAACCCAGTTGCAGACGGCGCGCTCCATACCCGTGATTGCTGGTGTCTCAAAGGATGAACCCGCGTTTTGCCCCCAGGCTGACACTAAGAAATCAGCAGCTACACCAACGGGATGCGACGCACCAAGGACATAGCCGAAGAAGGTCGGGGCTGCCATTTTGTGCAGCCCGCCGTCAGCCTGCTGCACGATATCCTCGATAACCTTACTCTCCGGCACCCCTGTTTCAGCAAGAGGCCCCAGGAAGCGGTTTGCAGCTTCGCCAAGTTCCAAGCTGGGGCGGGCCAGCCCCTGAGGCAGATCCTCGCGAAAAGCCTTCGCCGCTCTGTATGCTGTTTCTAAAGCTACCGCTTGCCCATCACTCAAGCCACGCCGAACACGATCCATCTCACATATCCCTCCTACTTTTTAACAACACGTCGAAAAGTAGCACGGATTCCGAGTTCCCTTGAGCGACCAATGCCATTTTGGCAATGCGGCCGGTCGTGGCGGATTGGAGAACCCGCCAGCTGCCTGCCGCCCAGCCTGGAGCGAGGGACGGGTTGTTGGGCAGGGGCTTTTTCGGGTGCCGGTTCATGTTTGGGCCATTCGTGTTCGATTAGCCGCACGTCCTAAGCCCGTATAAGCTCGCGGCCCTTCAAGCGATATCCTCCAGGAGCAATCTGTTTACGGAATTCCTGGTCATGGCTGACCAGAAGGATTGCCTGATCAAGCCCTTTCAGGATCCCGGCCAGCCGCGCGTAGTTGTCCGGGTCCAGTGCGTTGGTCGGCTCATCCAGAATAAGCACTGCCGGCTCCATGGCCAGCACCGTGGCCAGTGTCACCAGCCTCTTCTCGCCGCCCGACAGTTTGTGGGTCACCCGGTCGCGCAGATGCATCAGCTCCAGGCGGGTCAGCACGCTGTCAACAATTGCCAAGGCATCCTGTTTGGATTTGCCCAGGTTGAGCGGACCAAAGGCCACATCCTCGGCCACGGTCGGGCAGAAGAGCTGGTCGTCGGCGTCCTGAAACACAAAGCCCACGCGGCGGCGCATCTCGTGAAAATCCGCTTCCGCCATGCAAGGCTTGCCAAAGGCGGTGACGGTGCCGCTGGCGGGAACAAGCAGCCCCATAATGATTTTCAGCAGTGTCGATTTTCCGGCGCCGTTGGGCCCGGAAATCGACAACCGTTCACCAGCGTTGAGCCGCATCGAGGCGCCTTCCAGCACCGGATCAAGCCCCGGGTAGGCAAAGTGGATATTGTTCAAATCAAGAAGCGGCATAGGCGGCCTCCGCCCAGATCAGGGCAGCAAGTGCGGCGGACAACGCCGCGGCAAACAGCAGGTCGGACCGGTTGAAACGAAAATCCTCCAGCAGGATGATGCGGCCGGAGAACCCCCGGCATTTCATCGCCGCCAGAATGCGCTCCGACCGTTCGATGGAGCGCACCAGCATCATGCCAACCAGGTAGCCGTAGCTGCGGTAGGTGTGCCAATTGGTGCCGGGGCGGAAGCCGCGCAGCTTCATCGAGGTGCGCAGGCGCTGGTATTCCTCGCGCAGAACGTCGATGTATCGGATGGTGAACATCATCAGGTGCACCAGCCGCTCTGGCATCTTGAGGGCAAAGAGCGCGTGGCCCATGGTTACCGGCTCCATCGAACCCACCAGTGTCATAACCGCAAGGATCACCGCATTGGCGGTAAGGGCAATCTCGGTTGCACGCCACAGGCCTTCCCAGCTGGCCTCCAGCCCCCAAATGGACAGGGCCGGGGTTCCCGGCACTGTAAACGGCAGCAGCACCAGCATGAAGATGATGAAACTGTCCATCATCGCCATCCGTTTCAGCGTTTTCCGGGGCGGCAGGCCAGAGAAGGCCAGCAACCACATCGACAGGCCGAGAGCGGCCGCCAGAACCCAAAGATTGCTGAGCGAGACAACCACCACCGCATAGGCGGCCGTCATCACGATGCGCATCCGCGGGTCAATTGCTGTGACCTTGGCGTGGAAGGTGCCGAAACCGCCGAGCGGTTTTTCCTCGCTCGTCAGAACATAGGTCATGCGCTGCTGCCGATCTTGCGGCGTGCCGCAATGTAGAAGCCCAGCCCGAACAGGCCGCAGATATAGCCGATGCCGCCAAGCACGGATTGAAAGTCCGACTTGTTCTTGAACGCTGTCAGCTCCTGCCGGAGCGGGCGCAGTTCATTGCGCATCATGGTGGCAAGCTCGGAGCGGGTTTGATCGGAGAGGCCCGCGGACCCTGCCGCCGCCGGCGCTGCAGAAGTGTCCGGGGCAGCAGCCGCTGAAACTGCTGCCGCGCCCGGGCTTTGCCCAATGATCTGCGCGACTTCCGCACCGTCCATCATCATCTCGGCCACGTGGCCAGCACCCAGATCGCCGCGGAAGATATGTGTCACAGGCTCCGACGGGGTGAACAGGAAAAAGCCGTCACCGTCGGTTCTGGACTCTCCCAGCTTGCTGCCGGCCGCGTCAAAGATCTCAATCAGCAGGTCCGCGGCCATGTCACCGTTGGAAAAGCCCACTTCGCCTTCAATGTCGGAACCGGACGGAAAGACAGCTGAGATAACATTGTGTGCCATCACCGGGAGCGGCGCCAGCAGTGCAAGGATCAGAATGCAGGAGCGGATCATGCAAGGCTTCCTTTTGTGTCGAAAAACAGCTCGGGCTTCACACGCCGCGCCAGGAAAATGGCAGCACCGGACAAAAGCGCTTCGATGATCACCACCGGGATATGGGAAAAGAACACCAGTTTCGCTGCCAGGACAAACTCATCGCCGGACAACATCAGCGAGACTGCAACAGCAAGTGTTGTGGCAGCAATGGCCGCGCCGCCGCCGATACCGCCCCAGATGGCGCCCTGCAGAGGCGAGCCGCGGGCCACCAGCGGTCGGAAAATCAGCCCGACCAGAACTGCAGGCAGGGCGATGTTCACGGCGTTCACGCCCAGCACGGTCAGCCCGCCAAAGCCAAAGAACACCGCCTGCAGCAAGAGGCCGACAAACAGGGCCGGAAAGGCCGCCCAGCCCAGAACCAGCCCCGCAAGCCCGTTCAGGATCAGGTGAACCGAACTCGGCCCGATCGGGACATGGATCAGGGAGGCCACAAAGAAACTGGCCGAAAGAACCCCCGCCGCCGGAATACGTTCCAGCGGCAGGCTCCGCAGCCCCATGGCGATACCGCCGACGGCGGCAACCGCGCCGCCGATCACAACCGGATTCGACAATGCGCCGTCTACGATATGCATGGTGCTATTCTCACTTCAGCTCTTCAGCGTGGATCCACAACACAGCGTCCTGGCTGAGTTCCTTGCCGTCATGCTCAGTCGCCGGGCCGGAGCCGAGAGCAGCAAAGCCCCAGTGGCCCGCTTTCGGAATGCCAAAGGAAAAGACGCCATTCTGGTCTGCAATCGCAACGATGGCGCCGCCGGACATCGGCTGAACCGTCGGGTTGGTTGTGGAAAAGGCCGCAAGGTCAGGCTCTGATGCCATGAATTCAACCTCGATTTCGGCACCAGGAACCGGCTTGCCATCCGCCAGCACCTGACCTGAGAAGGTAGAGCCGACAATGACGTTATAGGGCTTGTTCAACGGCAGGATCTCGGTTTCCAGGCCCACCGGCTGATCCCAATCGGTGGGCAGGGTGTTGCGGTTCAGCACGACTTTGGAAATCTGCTGAATATAGATGTCTTCGCTTTCCTCATAATAGGGCGCGGGCACAGTCACCACCACATAGTCGCCCGAGCGCTTGACCGGAACCGACGCCCTGTAGGCGGCGGCTTCGTTCTCCGCGCCCTTGAATGTGGCCGGTTCCAAGCGGTCCGAAAGATCAACCTTTTCGCCCTTGTGAACCATAAAAAATTCTTCAGGTTTGCCCATGTCCATCACATGGCCGTTTTCCAGCGGGTGCCAGAACACCAGCCCCATCGGCACATCGCCGGGCTTCCCGATCAGCACGTTTTCAGTGTAGTTCAGCTGGAAATGCGCCGATGCGGTGACCGGCAGGGATATGGCCAGAGCTGCAGCCAGATAATTCAGTTTCATTTCGTCCTCATTCGACGACACAGGCGCACCTGCAATCAGGAATGAACAACGGGGAGAGTGGCACGGAGAAGCCTGAACGGCAGCCGCGCCAGACGCGCACCCCGGCGTCCGGTGGAAAAGGGCAGACACTCCGCTAGCGAAGTCTTTGCCCTGTGTCCGGCAGGTCTCCTGACTCGCGGGTCTTGGTTCGGCTGGCCTTCCCGGGAAAGATCCCAGTGGCATGTTCAGCGTCACTCACCGCTCACAGTTGCGGGGGCAGTCACGGATTTGGTCCCTAATGGGTACGCCGCACCGTGTTCCCTATTTCTTCCGCTGCGCATTGAAACACTCGCGGAACCGGTCACACTTGCTGAATGGCAAAACCATTTTACTGAGTCAAGCTTCCCGTCTTCTGTTCAATTGCCGAATGAGTGGACCTGTCGCGGTTTGATGCCGCCCCTTTGATAGCATTTACTGCACCAAAGGAGACGAAGTATGGGCACGAAACGGACGGACGAATTCCGAGCTGATGCGGTGCTCATAGCGCTGACCAGCGCACTTACACGCAAGCAGGTTGCTGATGATCTTGATGTTGGCCTGTCAACGTTTGACAAATGGATCACGGCACACCGAGACACCGGTGTAGTGTCGAAGGAGGATTTGAGCCTTGCCAAAGAGAATGATCGGCTTCGGCGCGAGAACCGCATTCATAAGGAGGAAAGGGAAATCTTAAAAAAGGCCACGGTGTTCTTCGCGAGCCAAAAGCCGTGAGGTTTAAGTTCATTGAAGAACACCGAAATCAGTTTCCAACAGCACGCTTGTGTAAGGTAATGGACGTGAGTGCGCGTGGTTTGCGTGCATTCCGCAGCCGCCCTGCCAGTCGCAGGCAGAGATCTGATCTGGTGACATTGGCCCACATCAAGGAGCAATCGCGTGTCAGCCTGGGCAGCTATGGTCGGCCACGCATGACTGAAGAGCTGAAGGAGATCGGCCTGAATGTTGGGCATCGGCGTGTGGGCAGATTGATGCGACAGAACGGCATATCCATTGTTAGGACCCGCAAACACAAGGCCACGACGGATAGCGACCACAAGTTCAACATCGCACCCAATCTGCTGGATCGGAACTTCATTGCCGACCAACCAAACCAAAAAGTGGGCTGGCGATATCAGTTACGTCTGGACCCGTGAGGGTTGGCTATACCTCGCTGTCATCCTGGACCTGCATTCTCGGCGGGTCATCGGTTGGGCCATCAGCAATCGGATGAAGCGGGACTTGGCGATCCGGGCGCTGAACATGGCTATAGCCTTCAGATCACCGCCTATGGGCTGCATTCATCATACGGATCGTGGATCGCAATACTGTGCTCATGACTATCAGAAAATCCTGCGACAACACGGGTTCAGCGTGTCCCCCTCTCATGCATGTAAACATGCACTGCCGGGGCAGTGGATGAGCGGCAAAGGAAATTGCTATGACAATGCGGCCGTCGAGACCTTCTTCAAGACGATCAAGGCAGAGCTGATCTGGCGAAGGTCATGGCCAACGCGACGGACAGCGGAGATGGCGATCTTTAACTACATAAACGGCCTCTACAATCCGCGCCGACGGCACTCTGCCTTAGGCTGGAAAAGCCCAGTCGCGTTCGAACGGAAAGTGGCTTAAACGAGCACCTGGGGCGGCACGAAACCGCGACAGGTCCAGAGTCACTGCGCGCATTGGTGGAGCGGATCGTGCTGACGCCTGCGTCGGCGGGCGCTGGCCTGGATCTGACGCTGGAGGGGGATCTGGCCGGTCTCTTGCGGCTTGCGGCGGGTGCGGAAGGCGCGGACACGAAGAAGGCTTCGGACAGTAGATCCGAAGCCTTTGATATGTCTGAGGAAATTGTGT
>NZ_JAKFZM010000002.1:0-165533 GCF_021654205.1 Leisingera sp. MMG026
TCTCGGTCTCGGTCTCGGTCTCGGAAACTGCGAACTCCGTATCCTGAGAATCGTCAACCGTTTCGGCGGCGCTTTCGTCAATCACATCCTGTTGAAGCGCTTCAGCGGTGCCTTCAACCGGTTGGGATTCACCGGGGCCAGGCTCAATCACGTCTTCCGGATTTTTCTTGTCAGCCACGCCGGCCTCCCCCTCGATTCCTAAAATACATTCCTGCGAACACGCCGGACACTACTCTGCGCGCCCCTTGCCCTCAAGCCGGGACAGCTGGGCTGCGGCATCAAAGACAGCCTCTGCCATGGCTTGGGCATCAGGTTCCTTACTTACGCGCAACACCTTGCAATTCAAGCTTTTCAATGGTTCTGCAACAGCCTGGCTCAGCGCAATCAGGTGCAAATGCGCAGCATCCCCGCATTGACTGGCAAAATGACTCGCCGTTCTGGGAGAGAAAAGCGGCACGATCACATCCTTCTGCGCAGAAAGCACCGCCTGCGCCTCCTCTGACAAAGCTAGAAGAACCTGATCATACACGGTTTGCGCACGGCAGGGGATACCGCCATCAGTAAGCCGCCGCGCAATCCCGCCCCGCGCATGGGCGCCCCGGAGATGCAACAGCGGTGCTTCCGGCGGCTGTTGCAGCATTCTTTCGACCAATTCATCCGCGCATTGCCCCAGGCTCACCGCCTGCCAGCCGGCCTCTGCCGCAGCCTTGGCCGTGCGCTCACCGACACAAAAAGCCGGCAGGCGGACCGCAGTTTCACGTGAAGCGGCTTCCACCCCGTTAGCCGAAGTGAAGATCACGCCTTTCATACTGCCCAGGCTGATCTGCGCCTGTATTAGCCGGATCTGCATCAGCGGCGCATAGATCACTTGCAGCCCGGCACGGACCTCATGGGGCAGCCCGGCCACAAACCGCTCTGCCGCCGCCAGCGGGCGTGTCATCAGCAAAGGCACCATCGCGGGCTCCCGGGATTGTTTGCAATCCGCTTAGGTGGTAGCCCCGGCGGCAAAGCGATGCAACGGTAAGGCCATGACAAAGACCCTGACAATTCTGGGGCTGGAGAGCAGCTGTGACGATACCGCCGCCGCGGTGGTGCGGCAATCGGAGGGCGCCCAGCCCGAGGTTCTGTCTTCGGTCGTGTTCGGCCAGGCCGAGCTGCACAGTGCCTTTGGCGGCGTGGTGCCTGAGATTGCTGCCCGTGCCCACGCCGAGAAACTAGACATTTGCGTGCTGGATGCTCTGGCTGGCGCCGGGCTGACCTTGAAAGACATTGATGCGATCGCCGTGACGGCCGGCCCCGGGCTGATCGGCGGAGTGATGTCAGGCGTCATGTGCGCCAAGGGGATTGCTGCCGCCACCGGCCTGCCGCTGGTGGGCGTGAACCATCTGGCAGGCCATGCATTGACGCCGCGGCTGACAGACGGGATTGCCTACCCTTACCTGATGCTGCTGGTCTCTGGCGGGCACTGCCAATACTTGCTGGTGCGCGGGCCTGAGGATTTCACCCGCCTCGGTGGCACTATCGACGATGCCCCGGGCGAAGCATTTGACAAGACCGCCCGCCTGCTGGGCCTGCCGCAACCGGGCGGACCCGCCGTGCAGGCAGAGGCTGAAAACGGCGATCCCAAGCGCTACCGCTTTCCCCGCCCCTTGCTGGACCGGCCGGATTGCAACTTGTCCTTTTCAGGCCTGAAAACTGCATTGATGCGGATGCGTGACCAAATCGCGTCGGAAAAAGGCGGCCTTACCCGGCAGAACCGGGCCGATCTGTGCGCCGGTTTCCAGGCCGCTGTAGTCGACACATTGGCCGAAAAAACCCGCCGCGCTATCCGCCTGTATCTGGAAGAGCATCCTGCGCAACCAACCGTGGCCGTTGCCGGCGGCGTTGCAGCCAATACCGCCATTCGTGCCGCATTAGAGACTGTTTGCGCCGAGGCAGGCGCCGCCTTTACCGCACCGCCGCTGCAGCTGTGCACTGATAACGCCGCGATGATCGCCTATGCCGGGCTGGAACGGTTCAAGGCAGGCGCCCGCGACGGGCTGGACCTGACCGCCCGCCCCCGCTGGCCACTGGATCAAAGCAGCCCGGCACTGATCGGATCGGGCCGAAAGGGAGCCAAGGCATGAGCATTTCTGTACTGGGATCCGGCGCCTTCGGCACAGCTTTGGCAATCTCACTGGCAGGCAATGGCCCGGTAACCCTGTGGGCGCGCAACGCGATGAAAGCCCAGGCAATGCAGGACAGCCGCCGCAACGGCACCCGGCTGCCAGGCGTTGAACTGCCCAAGAACCTTTTGATCACATCCAACATCGGGAAAGCCTGCGAGTCCGGTGTCCTGCTGCTGGCGGTACCGATGCAAACGCTGCGCGGCGCCTTGGAACAGCACAAGGATCACTTGACTGGAAAGACACTTGTCGCTTGCTGCAAGGGGATCGAGCTGGACTCTGGCCTCGGCCCGGTGGCGGTCATCCAGGAAGTTCTCCCGAATTCCAGCGCCGCGCTGCTGACGGGGCCGAGCTTTGCCGCGGATATTGCGCGCGGGCTGCCAACCGCTCTAACCCTTGCCTGCAACGACCCAGCGCAGGGCAAGGCACTGCAGGAGCAACTGACTACGGCCAACTTGCGGCTCTACCGCACGACGGACACAATTGGCGCAGAAACCGGCGGCGCTTTGAAAAACGTGATGGCAATTGCCTGCGGAGCGGTCATCGGGGCCGGGCTGGGTGACAGTGCCCGCGCCGCACTGATGACGCGCGGGTATGCTGAAATGCAGCGTATGGCGCTGGCTTGCGGTGCAAAATCTGAAACTCTGGCCGGGCTTTCGGGCTTTGGCGATCTGACATTGACCTGCAGTTCCGACCTGTCCCGAAACTACCGCCTGGGGCTTTCCATTGGCCGGGAGGAGGATTTCGACTCCACCATCACGGTCGAAGGGGCAGCCACCGCGCGGGCGGTCGCGGAGCAGGCGCAGAGGATGAATTTGGACATGCCGGTCACGCTCACGGTAACCAATTTGCTCGATCAGCGCTTGACGATCAGCGAAGCAGCGGCACATTTGCTTAAAAGACCACTAAAAGAGGAATAAAATGCTCATCGCATTGATTGCCCGCGACAAGCCCGGCCACTTGCAGACCCGTCTCGACAACCGCGACGCCCATCTGGCCTATATCAACGACACCGGTGCCGTAGCGCAGGCAGGTCCGCTGTTGGATCAGGATGGCAATATGGCCGGTTCCCTGGTTATTCTGGACGTTGAAGACATGGCTGCAGGCGAGGCATGGGCGGCAAGCGACCCATACAACAAGGCCGGCCTGTTTGAAGCTGTGGAATTGATCACCTGGAAAAAGGTCATCGGCTGATGCGCTACTGGCTGTTCAAATCCGAACCCTCTACCTGGGGCTGGGACAACCAGGTCTCCAAAGGTGATGCGGGTGAAGAATGGGACGGCGTGCGCAACTACCAGGCGCGCAATTTCATGCGCGAAATGAAGATCGGCGACCGCGGTTTTTTCTATCATTCGCAGAAAGAAAAATCCGTGGTCGGCATTGTTGAGGTCTGCGCCGAGGCCCATCCTGACAGCACCACCGAAGACGACCGCTGGGAGTGCGTCGACATCAAAGCGGTGCGGCCTTTTGCTAAGCCGGTTTCATTGGACCAGATTAAGTCCGACCCGCAGCTGGAAGAAATGGTATTGGTCAAGAACTCCCGCCTGTCTGTGCAGCCGGTGAGCGGCGCGGAATGGGCCACCATCTGCGCGCTGGGGGAGACAGATCCCAGCTGATCTGCCAATCTGTTCCTAAATGGCTGAAACCATTGAGGAGAACAGCATGGAATTCATAAGTGTGATCGCGGCGGCTGCGGCAGCATTTGCGCTGGGGGCAGGATATTACGGCGCCCTCGCCAAACCATGGGTCGAGGCCGCTGGTGTTGAATGTGATGAAGACGGAAAACCGAAGGGCGGTCAGAGCCCGATGATTTTTGCGATGGCTTTTCTCTTGCAGCTGATCGTTGTTGGCATGATGCGCCATGTATTCACCCTGTCCGGCATCGAAACCCTGGGCGCGGGCCTGATTGGCGGTGCAGGTGTCGGACTGTTCTTCATCAGCCCCTGGATTGCCTTGAACAACATGTATGGGATGCGGCCGGTGAAGCTGACGCTGATTGATGGCGGCTATGCGACGCTGGCCTGCGCAATTGCTGGCTTGGTGCTGAGCCTGTTCTGAATTGAAAAAGGGAAGGACCTGAGGACAATCAGGACCTTCCCTTCCACCCCGCGTGCTCCACTATCCACCACACGCGTTTGAAAATCTGGTACCTGGCCGTCCTGGCCGGTGTCTTATGTGTAGCTCTTTGAAACACGATTCCGCAAATCAATTACCCTGACAATGCGAGCTAAATCAGCGACGCTGGCAGCCGGGAACAAAATACCGGGCCTCACTGCGGAAACTGTGAAGCCTCTTGACAGATCGCAATCTTATTTAACATTATAGTTAAACAATAGGATCACCAGTCAGGAAAGGCACGCAATGCCTGTAAGCATCCCCAACGAGAGCGCCGCCTACCGCACAGCCCGCAATGAACTGTTGCAAGCTGAGCTCGCTTTGCGCGCGCAAACCGAAAAAGTTGCCGCCCTGCGACGGGCTTTGCCTGCCGGCGGGCGGGTTGCAGAGACTTATGAATTCCGCAACACAAGCGGCGCTTCGGCATCCCTGCTGGACCTGTTCGGCCAGCACAGTGCCCTAGCCGTTTATTCCCTGATGTACGGGCCGGACAGCGAGGCCGCCTGCCCGATGTGTGCAGCGATTCTGGATGGCTGGCGCGGGCAAGTGTCCCATGTGCAAGCGCGCATGGGGTTCGCGGTTGTCGCGCAATCATCGCCGGAACGGCTTGCAGCACTGCGGATCGCAAAGGGCTGGCAGGATCTGCCGCTCTATTCTGCTGCGGGTAGCAGCTATCAGCAGGACTATTTGGGTGAAAGCAGCGAGGGCGCGCAGCTGCCGATGCTGAATGTCTTTACCCGATCAGACGGTGGCATCCGGCATTTCTGGGGATCGGAGATGCTCTTTGAGACCAGCCCCTGGCAGCCGCGCCATGTCGATGCGCTGTGGCCGATGTGGAACCTGTTCGACCTCACCCCTGAGGGGCGCGGCGACCATATGCCCAGCCAGCGCTGACCCGCGGTCCGGCAACAAAAAAAGCGCCGCCGGATTACTCCGGCGGCGCTGATTATTTTGCATTCACAGCCGCTTAGTAGCGGTAATGCTCAGGCTTGAACGGGCCTTCGGGCTTGACGCCGATATAGGCCGCCTGCTCAGAGCTCAGCTGGGTCAGCTTAACGCCGATGCGGCCCAGGTGCAGGCGGGCGACTTTCTCGTCCAGATGCTTGGGCAGAATGTAGACATCGTTGTTGTAATGGTCGCCGCGGGTCCACAGCTCCATCTGGGCCAGCACCTGGTTGGTGAACGAGGCCGACATCACGAAACTTGGATGGCCAGTGGCGTTGCCAAGGTTCAACAGGCGCCCTTCGGACAGCAGGATCATGCGGTTGCCCGAAGGCATCTCGATCATGTCGACCTGTTCTTTGATGTTGGTCCATTTGTGGTTCTTCAGCGCGGCAACCTGGATTTCGTTGTCGAAATGGCCGATGTTGCCGACAATCGCCATGTCCTTCATCTCGCGCATGTGCTCGATGCGGATCACGTCCTTGTTGCCAGTGGTGGTGATGAAGATATCGGCGGAACCGACTTCCTCTTCCAGCAGCACCACTTCAAAACCGTCCATCGCGGCCTGCAGGGCGCAGATCGGGTCCGCTTCGGTGACCTTAACCCGGGCGCCTGCACCGCGCAGGGAGGCGGCAGAGCCCTTGCCCACGTCGCCGTAACCGCAGACCACAGCGACCTTACCGGCCATCATGGTGTCAGTGGCCCGGCGGATGCCGTCAACCAGCGATTCCTTGCAGCCGTATTTGTTGTCGAACTTCGACTTGGTGACCGAGTCATTCACGTTGATCGCCGGGAACGGCAGCTGGCCGTTCTTCTGCAGATCATAGAGACGGTGCACGCCGGTGGTGGTTTCCTCGGACACGCCCAGGATCGCATCGCGGGTCTTGGTGAACCAGCCCGGGGATGCTTCCATGCGCTTCTGGATCTGCACCTTGATGACCGCTTCTTCTTCGGACTGCGGCACGGGAATAATATCCTCGCCCGCTTCGGCACGCGCGCCCAGCAGAACATAAAGGGTGGCATCGCCGCCATCGTCAAGGATCAGGTTGGGGCCTTCCTCGAACATGAAGGATTTATCCAAATAATCCCAATGCTCTTCCAGCGACTGGCCCTTGATCGCAAAGACCGGAATGCCTGCTTCGGCAATCGCCGCGGCAGCGTGGTCCTGGGTCGAGAAGATGTTGCACGACGCCCAGCGCACATCGGCGCCCAGCGCCACCAGCGTCTCAATAAGCACAGCCGTCTGGATGGTCATATGCAACGAGCCGACAATGCGCGCGCCTTTCAGCGGTTTGCTTTCGCCGTATTCCGCGCGCAGGGACATCAGTCCCGGCATTTCGGTTTCGGCGATGTCCAGCTCTTTGCGGCCGAACCCGGCCAGCGCGATGTCCTTGACGATATAATCCCCGGCCATTGCCAGCTCCAATCCAGTTGCAAGTACAGTTGCAGGAGGGCCTAGCACTGCAATTGTTGATATTCAACGAAGATACCCGCAGCCGGAGCTTATGGCCCTGGCTTTTTATGGTGGAGCAGGCTGTTGGGGGGAGCCTGTCAGGCGGCCAATGTCAGCTTGGCGTGCCTGGATCCGGCGTTTTTCCCGAAATGTGGAAGAATGAGGAACCGGTCGCAACAACGCAGCTGACCCCATTCGCATGTGTGACCAGAACCGTAAAAGTTCCGGTTTCATCCGATGACCAGACCTCGATCACAGTGGCCTCAGGACGGCTTTTCTGCAACCCGCCGGCGGTCAGCCGCTCGGAGTATCCGCTTTCCAGCTTTTGGGTCATGACCTCGCGGTCGCCGCAGCTGGCTGCCAAGGCTGGCGGCGCCGTCGCTGCCATACCGAACAACAGAGAAATACCAAGAAGACGCTTAAACATGACAAACTCCTTTCCATTGCGTGTCACGTCACGAAAAGGGGTTGCCGCAGAGAGGGGGCGGTGCCCCTTGTATACCTATAATATTGGGCCGCGCAGTGCCCGTTTCAAACTCACAAGCCATAAACACTCCGTTTTTGCCTGTGTTCAGGCATCCGGCAGCCAAGCCCGGCAAGCATTGCCCGGTTGCCGCGCAACGGTTAGTCAAAGGGGTAAGTGCAGCGACAGGAAACCCTCATGCCCGCAAAACCCGCCCGTGCATGGCAGCGCATGCTGTCCGGCCGCCGCCTGGATCTGCTGGACCCGACACCGGTGGATATCGAGATCGAGGATATAGCCCATGGGCTGGCATTTGTTGCCCGCTGGAATGGTCAAACAATGGGGGATTTTGCCTATTCCGTGGCTGAACATTCGCTGCTGGTTGAGGACCTTTTCACCCGGATGAATCCAAAGGCGCCGGTCAAGTGGCGGCTGGCAGCGCTGCTGCATGATGCGCCGGAATATGTGATCGGGGATATGATCTCTCCGGTCAAAGCTGCGGTGGGGCCGGGATATGGCGAGTTGGACTTGCGGCTGACGGCAGCCATTCACCTGAGGTTTGGTCTGCCCGCTGCCTTGCCCAAGACTGTGAAGGCGCAAATCAAGCGGGCCGACAAGATCAGCGCCTGGATGGAAGCGGTGCAGATCGCCGGTTTTTCAGAGAAAGAGGCCAGCCGCTATTTCGGACGTCCAAAGCCGGAAACCGTCGAGGGTTTCAATATCGTTCTGCGCCCGCCACTGGAAACCCGGGTGGCTTTTTTAGGCCGCCACTCGGAATTGATGAAGCAGCACTGAGCTTTAGCGCGGGCTGCGTTTGGCCAGGATACGCTGCAGGGTGCGGCGGTGCATGTTCAGCCGCCGTGCGGTTTCCGATACATTTCGGTCACACAGCTCATAGATCCGCTGGATATGTTCCCAGCGCACCCGATCAGCGCTCATCGGGTTTTCCGGCGGCGGCGGCAGCACATCCTCGTTGGCCAGCAAAGCGTTCATGATGTCGGTGGCATCGGCCGGCTTGGACAGGTAATCTGTCGCACCGATCTTGACCGCTGCGACAGCCGTGGCGATGGCGCCATAGCCGGTCAGCACCACAACGCGGCTATCCGGGCGTTTTTCCCGCAGCACTTCGACCACATCCAGACCATTGCCGTCTTCCAGCCGCAGATCCACCACCGCAAAGGCCGGCGGGCGGGCCGTTGCAATGGCACTGCCTGCGGCAACCGACCCCGCGGTCTCCACTGAGAAGCCGCGCTTTTCCATTGCCTTGGCCAGACGCCGCAGAAACGGCTCGTCATCATCAACCAGCAGCAGTGTCTTGTCGGGTCCAATATCCTGCAGAGCAGTTTCGGCCATGCCCGGTCCTCCGCGAAGTTTTTGTCTGTTAACGCAAGAATATGTCCGGGCAGGGGGAAAGGTCAAACAGCTATCCTGCCTCAGATTTTTTCGATGAAGCAGGCAGTCTTGTCGGCCATCTGCTCCGCCGTTTCATCGCGGCGGAAGAATTCCACAAAGCCGTCCTCGGGCAGCACCAGATAGGAAAAGGTCGAATGGTCGACGAGGTAGTAATCCTCGTCACCTTCGTTCTTCTTAAAGTAGGTCTTGTACGCCTTGCTGGCGGCCTTCACCTGGTCCAGAGACCCGGTCAGCCCGATCATCTTTTCATGCAGGTTTTCGGCGAAATCGCCAACAGCTTCAGGGGTGTCGCGGTCCGGGTCGATGGAAATGAACACCGGCGTCACGCTGATGCCGCGCTCTGCCAGCACATCGACCGCATCCGCGTTGCGGGCTGAATCCATCGGGCAGACGTCAGGACAGAAGGTGTAGCCGAAGTAGACAATCGACGGCTCGGTGATCACATCCTTATCGGTGACAGTCTCGCCCTTGGCATTGACCAGCTCGAACGCCCCGCCGATGGTATCGGTGCCGCCGGCGATCTGGCTGCTGCGGCACTGTGCGAATTTGTCGCCTCCTGCCCCTCCGCGGGTCATAAACCAGGCACCACCCACAAGGGCAGCAACAAAAGCAACAGCAAGAAGAGCATAGACGCGGGTCATGAGATCACACTTTTCGTAAGGGAAGGGTTGTTGATCGTTTGCGGCGCCAGACCTATCAAGAAATACAGCCGATGCAACTGGCGCACGGCGTCACATCTGCGGGAGCAACGAACCATATGAGCGATCGCATCTTCAGGCTGACAAGCGGCCAGGAACACAGCCACTGGATCCGGCTGCGGACCCTGATCCTGCTGCGATGGGTGGCCATTGCCGGACAGATCACCGCCATTGCGGTGGCGCAGTACCGCTTTAACCTGCAGTTGGAGCTGGGCCTGTGCTATCTGGCAATTGGCATTTCAGCCGCAGGCAATCTTATCGCCATCTTCGCTTTTCCGGAAAACAAACGCCTGACCGAGTTCGAGAACTTCCTGATGGTGCTGTTCGATCTTCTGCAGCTGGCCTTCCTGGTGTATCTGACCGGCGGGCTGAACAACCCCTTTGCCTTGCTGGTGCTGGGGCCGGTGACGATTTCCGCCGCCGTCATGGGGCTGCGCTCCACCCTGATCATCGGTGCCACCGCTGTCATTCTTGTCACCCTGATGGCAGAGTTCCACCTGCCGCTGCGCACCGAACAAGGTTTCATTCTGCGCATTCCCGATGTGTTCATCTTCGGCAACTGGATCGCCATTGTTATCGCCATTCTGTTCATCGGCGCCTATTCCTTCCGGGTCAGCAACGAAATGCGCTCTATGTCGGATGCGCTCAGCGCCACCCAGCTGGCGCTGTCGCGCGAGCAAAAGCTGACCGACCTGGGCGGCGTGGTGGCGGCAGCGGCGCATGAGCTGGGCACACCGCTGGCCACCATAAAACTCGCCAGTGCCGAGCTGATCGAAGAGCTGGACGACCGCCCTGACCTGCGTGAAGATGCCGCGCTGATCCGTGAACAGGCCGACCGTTGCCGCGACATCCTGCGCGGCATGGGCCGGGTCGGCAATGACGATTTGCATTTGCGACAGGCGCCGTTTTCAACCCTGGTGACCGAAGCGGCAGAGCCGCACATGAACCGCGGCAAATCCGTTATCTACCATGAGGAGCCGCTGGAGGGAGGTGACTTCCAGCAGCCAACGGTGATGCGCAAGCCCGAGATCATTCACGGGTTGCGCAACCTGGTACAGAATGCAGTGGATTTCTCCCACTCCACCGTCTGGATAGATGCTGCCTGGAACAACGACCGGATCATTTTGCGGATCTGCGACGACGGCCAGGGATTTCCGCCGCATCTGCTGGGCCGAATTGGCGATCCGTTTGTGCGCCGCCGCCGAGGCGAAAACGAACTGAAGCAGCGGCCCGAGTACGAGGGCATGGGCCTGGGCCTGTTCATCGCCAAAACGCTGCTGCAGCGTACCGGTGCACAGTTGAGATTCGCCAATGGCGCAGACCCTTTCCAAACCCTCAGCCCCTACCGTGAACGGCGCGGCGCCATTGTCGAGGTTGCTTGGCCACGCAAAAAAATCGACGCCATGGCAGACGGCGGCCCTGTCATTGGGAAAAATATACCTTTAGAAATTTAACTATTCACTTTTGGGCAACCAATTAAACTTGATTTAACCATTATTAGGGAACCATGCGGGTAAACGAGAGCTGAACTGGGCAGGACGACATGCAGGACTTCGCTTCGATCGAATGGTTTGTACTGGCAGCGCTTTGTGCTGCAACCGCGGCGGCGGCGGTCTGGTGGCTGTCACCTGATCCGCGCCGCAATGGCATGGAACATGATCTGCTGGCCGGCGACGGCCGCACTGATGCGGTGTTCCTGTTTGACGAAAACAGCTTGATCGGCTGGTCTTCGGGCGCGCGAAAATTCATTGGCGACCAGGCAGAGAACTTTGACTGGGGCATGCTGCGCGACCAACTGGCCCGCAGCTACCCAGGGCTGCCGCAGTCACCGGGCTTCCTCAAGGATGTTGGCCCGCTCGTGCTTTCCGGCACCGCCTCCGCCGAAAGCCGTGAAGCGCATTGCGAATGGATCGACGGGGTCACCCGCGTACAGCTGCGCCGCAGTACCTTGGAAGAACAGAACAAATCCCTGGATCAGGAACTGACCACCCTGCGCGCTGCCGTGCATCAGGCGCCCTACCCGGTCTGGCTCCAGTCGGAGGAGGGCAACGTTACTTGGTCCAACCTCGCGTATGACGACCTCAGCCAGAAGATCCGCGGCCGCAATGCCGACTTTGCCGAGCCGCTGTTCACCGATCTGCACGACCCGATGAACAGCGGCAAACCGGAGCGGATCTACATCCCGCTGCCGGAAAGCAACAAGAAACTGTGGTATAACGTTTCCACCACAGAAACCGAAGCCGGCTGGCTGTGTCACGCGGTGGATGTGAATGCCGTGGTCGACGCCGAGGTTGCCCAGCGCAATTTCGTGCAGACTCTGGCCAAGACGTTTGCCCAGCTGTCGATCGGCCTTGCGATTTTTGACCGCAACCGCCAGCTGGTGCTGTTCAACCCGGTGCTGATCGACCTCACTGCCCTGCCCGCCAATTTCCTCAGCTCGCGGCCCAATCTTCTGACCTTCTTCGACCGCCTGCGCGACCAGCGGATGATGCCGGAACCCAAAAGCTACTCCAGCTGGCGCCACCAGATGGCCGACCTCTTGGAGGCCGCCGCTGAAGGCCGCTATCAGGAAACCTGGTCACTGCCATCGGGATCCGTTTACAAGGTTTCGGGCCGGCCGCACCCGGACGGCGCCATTGCCTTCCTGTTCGAAGACATCACCGCCGAGGTCACACTCACCCGCCAGTTCCGCTCAGAGCTTGAGATGGGCCAGTCAATCATGGACCAGATGGATGAGGCGATTACGGTCTTTGCCAGCGATGGCAGCATGACTTTCTCTAACAGTGCCTATGGCAGCCTCTGGTCAATGGACCCTGAGGCCAGTTTTGCCAAAGTCTCGATCATGGATGCCAGCCGGATCTGGCAGGACACCTGTGCGCCGACCCCTGTCTGGGGTGAAATCCGCGATTTTGTTGCCGGCGGAGACGGCCGCGAAGCCTGGTGGTCCCATGTCCAATTGCGCGACGGCACGCGCATGATCTGCAAGGTCTCCGCAATTCAGAACGGTGCTACAATGGTCAGCTTCCGGGCACCGGAAACTGTGGCCTTGCCGGCAGGCCAGCAGCGCTTCCCCGCTATCAGCAAGGGCTAGGCCCGGAAACCGGCTTGCAGCAGACCGGCGGCGGCGCCATTCTAGCGCCATGACAACAGAAACTGCGTTCTGCACGCTAAACTCACCGGACGATACGGCCCGATTGGCCGCACAGATCGCCGGGGCCCTGCGCCCCGGCGATTGCCTGTTGCTGGACGGGGTGATCGGTGCCGGTAAAACCCATTTCGCCCGCCATTTGATCCAATCGCTTATGGATGTGCCGGAGGACGTCCCTTCACCTACGTTTACTCTGGTGCAAACCTATGACGTGCCCGCCGGTGAGCTGTGGCACACCGACCTTTACCGGCTGTCGTCTCTGGATGAGCTGGAAGAACTGGGTCTGATCGAAGCGTTCGACAGCGCCATCTGCCTGGTCGAATGGCCCGACCGGCTGGCCGAACTGACCCCCGCCCACGCCATTCGCCTGAAACTGGCGCTGGATCCGGAACATGAAGACCGCCGCCGTCTGACGCTTAGCTGGAGCGACATGAAATGGCGGCCCCTGATGGAGCGCATCTGCGCATGACTGACCGCAACACCCTGTGCGAAAGATTTCTCTCAGCTACGTCTTATGGCGGCTGGCAACGCGGTCCGCTGGCCGGCGATGCCTCCAACCGGCGCTATGAACGGCTGACGGCTGACAATGGTAAGACCGTTGTGCTGATGGACGCGCCGCCGGAAAAGGGCGAAGATGTCCGCCCTTTCATCCGCATTGCCGAATACCTGCGGGCCCAAAGTCTCAGCGCCCCGGAGATCCTGGCACAGGACGTTGAGAATGGCTTTTTGCTGCTGGAAGACCTGGGTGATGACCTTTTCGCACGCGTCGTTCTTCAGAAACCGGCGCTGGAAATGGAACTCTATAAGGCGGCCACCGATGCGCTGGTTTCCTTGCATCACGCAGCGACGCCGGATCTGGAACCATATGGCCCGCGAATGATGGCAGAAATGGCCGGTCTGGCGCTGCTGAAATACCGCGACGGCATCCTCGGCGGCCATGATCCTGACTTGCAATCCAGGTTCGAGGATCAATTCGAAGACATCCTGCGTGAAACTGTCAAAGGCGATCCTGTTCTGGTTCAGCGTGACTACCACGCCGAAAACCTGCTGTGGCTGCCGGACCGCAACGGGGTGGCGCGCGTCGGTTTGCTGGACTTTCAGGACGCCCGCGCCGGCCATTGCGCATATGATCTGGTGTCGCTGCTGCAGGATGCCCGCCGCGACGTGCCGGCCGCCATCGAGATGCAGATGATTGATCGCTATATCTCTGCCACCGGAGTGGATGAGTCTGGTTTCCGCACCGCCTATACCGTTCTGGGCGTGCAGCGGAATCTTCGTATCCTCGGTGTCTTTGCCAGGCTCAGCCTGGAGTACGGCAAACCTCATTATGTGGACTTGATCCCGCGGGTGTGGGACCATTTCATTCGCGGGCTGGAGCATCCTGCGCTGGCTCCGGTTGCGGATCTGTTGCGTGAAGGCCTGCCGCCCCCAACCCCGGGCAATCTGGATAGGCTGAGGCCCTGATGCAGCGCGTTCCTGATGCCGTCATGCTGTTTGCCGCTGGATTTGGAACCCGGATGCGGGAGCTGACCCGCGACAAGCCGAAACCGATGATCAAAGTCTCAGGACGGCCACTGATCGCCCATGCGCTGGAGCTTGCCCAAGCCATCCGGCCAGCCCGGATAGTAGCAAACCTGCATTACAAGCCTGAGCCGTTAAGGACCTTTTTAGAGCCAAAAGATGTACGCATCAGTCTCGAATCCCCCGAGATTCTCGATACTGGCGGCGGTCTGCGCCAGGCTTTGCCGCTGTTGGGAGACGGGCCGGTTTTCACCATGAATACCGACGCCATATGGAAGGGCCCGAACCCATTGAGTTTGGCCCTGCAGGCATGGGACCCGGACCGCATGGACGCACTGCTGGTCTGTGTGCCGCTGGAACGTGCAGCGGGCCGCACCGGTGGCGGGGATTTCTCGGCGGATGCCGACGGCCGCATCAGCCGTGGCGGAAAGTTAGTCTATGGCGGGGTTCAGATCCTGAAGACCGGCGGCTTGGATCAGGTAAAGGAACAAGCGTTTTCACTGAATCTCCTTTGGAACCAGATGGCCGCTCAAGGCCGGTTGTTTGCTCTGGAATATCCTGGCCGCTGGTGCGATGTGGGCCATCCAGAGGGGATCACACTGGCCGAGGATCTGGTAGCCGCAGATGATGTTTGAACCTTCCGCAAAACCGCGCGTCTTCGCCCTGCCCTGCGGTGTCGACTTCCCGCATGCACTGACCGACGGGCTGCGCATCCGCGGCCAGGACCAGCCGCCCGAGGCATTGGCGAAGGTTGAACTGATCATCAACACCTCCCGCATGGCGCGGCGTGTCCGCAGCTTGTTCGACAATGGCCCCGCCCTGCTGCTGCCGCGCATGCTGCTGCTGACTGATCTGGCAAAACGCGCCACACTGGACGGGCTGCCGCCCGCTTTGCCACCGCTGCGGCGGCGGCTGGAACTGTCTCAATTGATCGCAAAACTATTGGATGCGCAGCCCGACCTGGCCTCCAGGGCGTCGCTCTATGACTTGTCCGACAGTCTTGCCGCGCTGATCGACGAGATGCAGGGCGAAGGCGTCAGTACCGATGCGATCCGCGATCTGGATGTTGCGGACATGTCCGGTCACTGGGCGCGGGCGCAGGCTTTTATCGGAATCGCCGATGAGTTCACTGGGCTGCATGAAGGTGCGATGGATGCCCAGGCGCGGCAGCGGCAGGTGGTGCTGAACCTGATCGGGCAATGGCAGGAGAACCCGCCACCGCATCCAGTGATCCTGGCCGGCTCCACCGGCTCGCGCGGGACGACACTGATGCTGATGCAGGCCATCGCCCGGCTGCCGCAAGGCGCGGTGGTGCTTCCCGGCTTTGACTTTGACCAGCCGGATCATGTTTGGGACAGGCTGGATGATCCGATGATCTCGGAGGATCATCCACAGTACCGGTTCCACAAATTGTTGAAAGACTTGGAACTTTCACCTGGCGACGTGCAGCGCTGGACTGATGCACCGCCAGTCTCTTGTGAACGCAACCAGCTGGTTTCTCTTGCCTTGCGTCCAGCCCCGGTGACCGATGCCTGGATGAGCGAAGGACCAAATCTGTCTGGTCTGAAACCGGCCACAGATAACGTTACCCTGATCGAGGCCCCCTCCCCCCGCGCCGAAGCGCTCGCCATTGCTCTTCGACTGCGCCAAGCGGCGGAAGAAGGCCAAACCGCCGCGCTTATTACTCCGGACCGGATGCTGACCCGCCAGGTCTCGGCAGCGCTGGACCGCTGGGATATCCTTCCTGACGATTCTGCCGGCCAGCCCCTGCAGCTGTCGCCGCCGGGCCGTTTCCTGCGCCATGTGGCAGGTCTGTTCTGCAAACCGCTGGCATGCGACAGCCTGCTGACACTGCTGAAACACCCGCTGACCCACGATGGCGCGGACCGTGGCAATCACCTGCGCCAAACCCGCGAGCTTGAACTGTCCCTGCGCCGAAACGGTCCGCCTTTCCCCGATGCCGCAGCCTTTGCCGGATTTGAACAGGGACGCAATCTGACCCCAGGCTGGACGTCCTGGCTCAGCGCCTGTTTCGCAGATCAGCAGATCGCAGGCACCCTTCCCTTGACTGATTGGGTCCGGCGGCTGCGTGAGCAAGCTGAACATATCGCTGCCGGCAGCCGATCAGACGGCGGCAGTACGTTGTGGGACAAGAAGGCTGGTCAGGCCGCGCGCTCTTGCATTGAAAACCTGGAAGCCGAAGCCCCCTATGGCGGCGACATGTCCGCCCGCGATTTTGCCGATCTGCTGGGTGCGCTGCTAAGCCAGGGCGAGGTGCGCGACCGCGATGCGCCCTATGGTTCAATCATGATCTGGGGCACGCTGGAGGCCCGGGTGCAGGGCGCTGATCTGGTGATCCTTGGCGGCCTTAACGAGGGCAGCTGGCCAGAAGCTGCCAGCCCCGATCCCTGGCTGAACCGGCAACTGCGCAACCAGGCCCGCCTCTTGCTGCCCGAACGCCGCATCGGCCTGTCAGCGCATGACTTTCAACAGGCCATCGCTGCACCCGAAGTCTGGCTGACGCGCGCCGAACGCTCGGAAGAAGCAGATACCGTGCCTTCGCGCTGGCTGAACCGGCTGACCAACCTCTTGTCCGGGCTGCCGGATCAGGGCGGCCGGGATGCGCTGGAAGCTATGCGGACGAAGGGCCGACGGTGGCTCGGCCGGGCAGAGACTCTGGAGCAGCCGACACCGATCCCGCAAGTGCCGCGCCCCTCGCCGAGGCCACCGGTTACCGCCCGCCCGCGCCGGCTCACAATCACGGAAATCCCCCGCTTGATCCGCGACCCTTATGCGATTTATGCCAAGCACGTACTGCGGCTGAAGCCTCTGAATCCGCTGGTGCAAGAGCCGGACGCCTTGCTGCGCGGTATTGTGGTGCATGAGGTGTTTGAGCAGTTCATCAAGGAAGCCCAAACGGATCCTTCCTTGCTGACTGCCGGTCACCTGATCGACAAAACCCGCCGGCTGCTGGAAAGCCACGTCCCCTGGCCGGTTGCACGCATTCTGTGGCACAGCCGCATCCGCAAGATCGCCGGAGACTTTGTGCTGGCGGAGCGGGAACGCCAGGCCCGTGCCAAACCGGTCGCCTTTGAGGCCACAGGCAGCACCCGGCTGGACCCTCTGGATTTTACCATCGCCTGCCGCGCCGACCGGATCGACATGGACGACCGCGGGTTTCTGCATCTTTATGATTACAAAACCGGCGCGCCGCCCTCGGAATCGCAGCAAAAGAAGTTCGAAAAGCAACTGCTGATCGAAGCCGCCATGGCCGAGCAAGGCGCCTTTGATGGCCTTGGCCCGGCAGAAGTGGCCCGCGCCCTGTTCATCGGGCTTGGATCCAGCATGAAAGAAGTGCGTGCGCCGCTGGAAGAAGAACCGCCGGCCAAAGTGTGGGACGAGCTGCACACTCTGATCGGGGCCTATTTCGAGCCTGAACAAGGCTATTCGAGCCGCCGCATGGTGTATCGCGACGATATCGCCGGCGACTATGACCACCTGGCGCGTTACGGCGAATGGGATCGCAGCGCTACGCCGCAGCCGGAGAACTTGTCATGACCATCCGCGACGCCGCCTCCGAGGCGCAGTTCCGCGCCGCCCGTCCCGATGCCTCTACCTGGCTGGCGGCCAATGCAGGTTCTGGCAAGACCAAAGTTCTGACCGACCGGGTGGCGCGGCTCTTGCTGAAGGGCGTGCAGCCGCAGCACATCCTGTGTCTCACCTATACCAAGGCCGCCGCCAGCGAGATGCAGAACCGGCTGTTCAAACGGTTGGGCGAATGGGCGATGCTGAGGGATCCGGCGCTGATCGCCGCACTGACGGAGCTGGGCGAGGTCAACACCGGCGCCGGCGACCTGGCACAGGCCCGCACCCTGTTTGCCCGCGCGATTGAGACGCCAGGCGGGTTGAAAATCCAGACCATCCACTCCTTCTGCGCCTCGCTTCTGCGCCGTTTCCCGCTGGAGGCCGGCGTCAGCCCGCAATTTTCAGAGATGGACGACCGATCGGGCCAGCTGTTGCGTGCGGAAATCATGGAGGATTTTGCCCAAGGGTCCGAGGCACCTCTGGTCGGCTCACTGGCGCGCCATGTCAGCGACAGCGATTTCGAGACCCTGACATCCTCCATCTGCCAGCGCCGCGCCGATTTCGGCCAGCCGTTGGGTTGGGAAGGGCTGCTGGAGCTGTTTGAGCTGCCTGAAGGTTTTGACGAAGCCGCACTGGAAGCCTTGGTGTATTTAGGCGGCGAGGAAGAACTGCTGCAGCGTACCCGCCAGATGCTGGGGCAGGGCGGTGCGACCGATCAAAAGGCAGCTGCAAAGCTGACAGGCATAACCAAGCCGGCACTTGCCGACTTGAGCACGCTGGAAAGCATCTTCCTTACCGGCGCCAGCGCCAAAGAGCCGTTCACCGCCAAAATCGATAAATTCCCAACCAAAAAGCTACGCGAATCGCATCTTTCACTTATGGACCAGCTGGAACCGCTGATGCTGCGGGTCGAAGATGCCCGCACCAAACGCCTGGCCCTGGCTGCCGCACGTAAAAGCCATGATCTGCATCGCTTTGCCGCCGCCTTCCTGCCGGAGTATGAGCACCGCAAACAGCTGCGTGGCTGGCTCGACTTTGACGACCTGATCCTGAAGGCCCGGCAATTGCTGAACGATCCGGGCGTTGCAGCCTGGGTGCTGTACCGGCTGGATGGCGGCATCGACCACATTCTGGTGGACGAGGCACAGGATACCAGCCCGGTGCAATGGGACGTGATTGAGAAGCTGGCGCAGGAATTCACTGCCGGCGTTGGTGCGCGCTCGGATGTCGAACGCACGATCTTTGTGGTCGGCGACAAGAAACAGTCGATCTATTCCTTTCAGGGCGCCGATCCGGATGCCTTTGACCGGATGCAGCAGGAATTCGGGCACCGGCTGGCGGAAACCGGGGCAGGGCTGCAGGATGCCTCGCTCGATTTCTCTTTCCGCTCTTCTGCTGCGATCCTGAAACTGGTGGATCTCGTATTCCGGGACAGCCCGCGCGCAGGTTTTCGCCAGGACGCACTGCACCGGGCTTTCAAATCCGACCTGCCGGGCCGGGTGGATCTTTGGCCAGTGGTCGGGAAGGTCGAGGATGACGAGGATCCGGACTGGACCAGCCCCGTTGACCGGCCCAGCAGCCGCCATCACACAGTGATCCTGGCGGAACGCATCGCCCAGTCGATCAAACAAATGATCGGCACCGGCGTCACAATCCCTGAGGACGGCACCGAACGCGGCACCTTCCAGCGCAGGCCGGTTCAGGCAGGTGATTTCCTGATTCTGGTGCAGCGCCGGTCTGATCTGTTCTCTGAGATCATCCGTGCCTGCAAGAAGGCCGAACTGCCCATTGCCGGCGCCGACCGGTTGAAAGTAGGTGCCGAACTGGCGGTAAAGGACATCGCAGCGCTGTTGCGGTTCCTGGCCCTTCCCGAGGACTCTTTGTCGCTGGCGGAAGCACTGAAGTCGCCGCTGTTCGGCTGGAACGAACAAGCGCTGTTCGACCTCGCCCACCGGCGTGAGGCAATGTACCTATGGCCGGCGCTGCGCGAGCGGGCAGGGGCGTTCCCCGAAACCATGGCCGTGCTGGACGACCTGCGCGCCAATGCTGATTTCCTGCGCCCCTATGATCTGATCGAACGCATCCTGACACGCCACAGCGGCCGCCAGAAACTGCTGGGCCGGCTGGGGCCGGAAGCCGAGGACGGCATCAACGCGCTGCTGTCGCAGGCACTGGCTTATGAGCGCACCGATGTGCCGAGTCTTACCGGGTTCCTGGTCTGGATGCAGACCGACGATCTCGAAATCAAACGCCAGATGGGTGCCGCCGGCAATATGATCCGGGTGATGTCAGTGCATGGCTCCAAAGGCCTGGAAGCGCCTATTGTGATCCTGCCGGATACAGCCAAACGCCAAGCGCCGCGCGATGCTGAAATCATGCTGGCAAATGGCACCCCGGTCTGGAAGCTGCCCAAAGACCAGATGCCAGCCACTATGCTGGCTGCCCGTGAAGCCGCGCAGGACAAACTTCAAAATGAACGGTTACGCCTGTTGTATGTGGCTCTAACCCGGGCAGAAAAGTGGCTGATCGTCGCCGCAGCCGGCGACACCGGTGAGCAGAACGACAGTTGGTACCGTATGTCGGAACGTGCACTGCGGGACGGCGGAGCGGTGGAATTTAAAACCGAAGGCGGCACCGGGTTACGTCTGCAACACGGTGATTGGGACGGGCTGCCGCTGATTGAAACGGCTGCGCAAGCTGTTGAGAAACACATCTTGCCTGAAGTCTTTACCCGGCTGGCCAGACCTTACGCAGCACCGGCTCCCGCGCTCAGCCCTTCGGATTTGGGCGGGGCCAAGGCATTGCCGGGGGATCAGGGCTTGGACGAGGAGGCCGCTAAAGCCCGCGGCAGCAGGCTGCACCTGCTGTTGGAGCATCTGCCCGGCCGATCCGAAGGGGATTGGCCGGAGCTAGCAAAAAACCTTCTGCAAGATGCAGAAGACAGCGGCGAACTTCTGGCCGAAGCCTCAGCCGTTCTCAAAAACGCTGATTTGATTCATATTTTCAAGCCGGACACTCTGGCCGAGGTGCCTATTACCGCAGATTTGCATGGTTCGCGCCTGCATGGGGTGATCGACAGACTGATTGTAACCCCGGAAAAAGTCCTGGCAGTGGATTTCAAATCCAACGCAACTGTACCCGAAACGCCTGAAAAATGCCCCGAAGGCCTGCTGCGGCAGATGGGCGCTTATGCCCATGCGCTTGCACAGGTTTATCCGGATCGCGCCATTGAAACCGCGTTGCTTTGGACCAGCAATGCAACCCTGATGCCGCTGCCGCACGAGCTTGTGACAGGCGCGCTTCTGCGGCGGATGGAACCTTGACGATCAGTTAAGCCGTACCTAGGTTCCAACTCCAGTTGCCACACACTCATGGAGACATGCATATGTCCACCGTAGCCGTCACCGACGCCACTTTTGACGCCGAAGTCAAGAACTCCGACATCCCCGTTGTGGTGGATTTCTGGGCTGAGTGGTGCGGTCCCTGTAAGCAGATTGGCCCCGCTTTGGAAGAGCTTGCCGCAGAATTCGGCGGCAAGGTGAAAATTGCCAAGGTCGATGTCGACAACAACCCGAACTCCGCCGCCGCCATGGGTGTGCGCGGAATTCCGGCGCTGTTTATCTTCAAGGACGGCCAAGTGGTTTCGAACCGTGCCGGCGCCGCCCCCAAAGCTGCGCTGCAAAGCTGGATCGAAGACTCGATCTGAGCCTGATCCTTTTGCGGATTTCAGAGGGTTGTCCCCGCGGGGACAGCCCTTTTCTTTTGCACGCATACGCTGGTGTATCTGCGGACGGTAAACTGGCTCTTTCCATTGCCTCCATTGCCTGTAACGGTCCGGCCCGGAACAGATACAGGAGGCACTATGGCCAAGACCCGGGTATTGGTGGAATTCGGCATGGGCACATCGCTCAGGCGCGAAGATTACACCGAAGCTGCCCGCCGCGCGATCAAGGACGCGCTGTGGCACAACTCCGTCAGCATGGCGGAACTGTTTGATTTCCAGAAAGAAGACATGATCATCGACGCAGAGATCGGCGTTCAGAAACCCGAAGCCGTGGACAAGGATGCGCTGCTGGAGATTTTCCCCTATGGCCAGCCCAGCATCCGGGTTGTGAAGGGTGGTCTCAATATCGAAAAGCCCCACGGCGGCTGCACGGTAATCGCCAATGCGGCCGTGATTGTGTCCTTTGACATGGAGGCAGCGAAATGACCGAAAAACGCATCATCCTGGAAATGGGCACCGGGAATGACCTGTATGGCCAGGATTACACCAAGGCCGCCCGCCGTGCGGTGCAGGACGCGTTGCACCATTCGTCGATCACCCTGTTTGCTAAGCTCGGGATTGATCACGGCGAAATGCGGGTGGACGTGACAATCGGTGTGCAGCAGCCGGAAGCAGTAGATTGCGATCTGGTGGCCCAGGATTTGCCGCGGGGCCGCGCCAGTGTGCGCGCCGTGATGGGCGGGCTGGATGTAGAGGATGCAGAAGCCGGAACACGTCACGTGGTCGCCACGGCTGCGATCGAGGCCTGGCTGCCGGATCAGGCTGGCAAGTATAAAACCAGCATCCAAAAATGAACAAAGCCGCCCGATAACGGGCGGCTCATTCAAAACTGCTGATCATCTGATATCAGATATTGGCGATATCAGCACGGTTCATGCCGATGTCTTCCAGCTGAGCGTCCGACAACCGGGCCAAAGCCTTGCGGGTTTCACGGCTCTCGTTCCATTCCACGAGAGCAGTTTTCACGTTGATCAATGTGTCGACCACGCGGAGAACGGTGACTGCTCCGAGCGGCGCATAGATGTTTGCGGTAGTCATAGCGCTAATCCTTCTGAGAAACAGCCGACCCTGTGCCGGTTGTGAGCCCCATTTAGGATGTGCAGCTGAGTCTCACAATTGCCGGTTCATCAGCCCCGGAATGCAATTTCTGCATAGCAGTGAACAGCCCTGCAGCTGCTGCCTGGCAGTGGACTTTGCGCGTTCTCTTGTGCCGGCGCTGGGATGGTTCCATATAGAGGGCAATAAAGCGGAGGCACAAATGGCAGACGATCAATTCCCCGGCTGGCACGGCACCACCATCATCGGCGTGAAGAAGGATGGCCAGGTTGTCATCGCCGGCGACGGCCAGGTGTCGCTGGGACAGACGGTGATCAAAGGCACAGCCCGCAAGGTGCGCCGCCTGTCCCCGGGCGGGTTTGACGTGGTGGCGGGATTTGCCGGATCAACAGCCGATGCATTCACCCTGCTGGAGCGGCTGGAAGCCAAGCTCGAGGCCACTCCAGGCCAACTGGCGCGGGCAAGCGTGGAACTGGCCAAGGACTGGCGCACCGATAAATACCTGCAGAAACTGGAGGCCATGCTGATCGTCACCGATGGTGCCGACATGTTCGTGATCACCGGTGCCGGCGACGTGCTGGAGCCTGAGCACAACGTGGCTGCCATCGGCTCCGGCGGCAATTTTGCCCTGGCAGCAGCACGCGGCATGATGGACAGCGGCAAATCCGCCGAAGCTGTGGCCCGCGATGCCATGGCCATCGCTGCTGAAATCTGCGTTTACACCAATGGCAACCTCACAGTTGAGAGCATAGGCCAGGAAAGCTGATATGACCCAGATAGATCAAATTGATCTGCGGGCTGCTGTAGGGTCCGGCTTGCTGACCGAGGCCCAAGCTGCCTCGCTTCTGGCTTTGGCGCACAGCCGCAGAGGCGCACGGGAGAATCTGGCGCCTGGCGATGAACCCTTTGAACTGTTCAAGGGGTTCAATGAAATCTTCATTGTGATCGGGCTGTTAATCCTGGCTTCTGGCTGGATGGCCTTCACAGCGGTTGATCTGGCCGGGTCAATCGGCGGCTATCAGGACAAGGCCGTCTATTCGGCCATCGCCGGTGCAGCCGTGCTTTGGATGCTGTCTGAATACTTCATCCGCCGCCGCCGGATGGTGGCACCCGCGATCGCACTCTCGCTTCTGTGGGCCGGCAACGCCGGTACCGGTTTTTCTGCTGGCTACTCCCAGCCCTTCATGATCGCGCAAAACGATTTTTCGAGCCTGCCGTTGCCATTTGCGCTGGCAACCGTTGCCATTGCTGTTTTCTGGCTGCGCTTTCGCGTTCCTTTTGCCATGGCACTGATCGCCTTGGGTATCTTTGTTCTCGCCCTCTTATCAGGATCGATACAGGCAGGCACTCCTGCCGGCATCAGCGACCTTTTCCTGCTGTCGGCCAGCGGGCCGTTTGCCTGGATCACGCTGGCCGTCGGATTTGCTGTATTTACTGCAGCCATGGCCTTTGATCTCAGCGATCCGCACAGGGTAACCAGGCGCTCGGCCCAAGGTTTCTGGCTGCACGTCGTTGCGGCGCCGGCCCTGGTGAATACTATTGCGCTCAGCTTGCTGGACGCCGGCACCGCAGGTTCCAACATGCTGCTGCTCGGTGTGCTGCTGCTGTTTGCCATGATCGCAATCATCATTGACCGGCGTTCGTTCCTGATTGCCGCAATCGGCTATAGCGTTACCCTTGCAGGAACTGTTTTCAACGGTGAAGGCACCGCCATTACGATCCTGGCGCTCGGCGTGTTCCTGGTCGCTCTGGGGGCTTTCTGGAGCCATATCCGTGCTGCGCTGCTCTCCCTCTTGTCTAGCGTGCTGCCGCTTGACCGGCTGCCGCCATCCCACTGAAACGGAAGTACCAATGACTGATCTGACCCCACGCGAAATCGTTTCTGAGCTGGACCGTTTCATCATCGGCCAGAAAGAAGCCAAACGTGCCGTTGCCGTGGCCCTGCGCAGCCGCTGGCGGCGCAAGCAGCTGGCTGATGACCTGCGGGATGAGGTATACCCGAAGAACATCCTGATGATCGGCCCAACCGGTGTTGGCAAAACTGAAATTTCCCGTCGTCTCGCCAAGCTGGCACGCGCGCCCTTCATCAAGATTGAGGCGACCAAGTTCACTGAGGTCGGATATGTGGGCCGCGATGTGGAGCAGATCATCCGGGATCTGGCAGACAGCGCCATCGCCCAGACCCGCGAATTCATGCGCGAGGACGTGAAAGCCAACGCCCAGAAAGCCGCCGAGAACCGGGTGCTGGAAGCCATTGCCGGCTCAGACGCGCGCGAAGCCACCCGCGAAATGTTCCGCAAGAAGCTGAAATCCGGCGAACTCGACGACACCGTGATCGAACTGGATGTTGCAGACACCTCCAACCCGATGGGCAATATGTTCGAAATTCCCGGCCAGCCCGGCGGCAATATGGGTGCGCTGAACCTGGGTGACCTGTTCGGCAAGGCGATGGGCGGACGCACCACCCGCAAAAAGATGACCGTTTCCGAAAGTTATGAGGTGCTGATCAGCGAAGAGGCAGACAAGCTGCTGGACGATGAAACCGTCACCCGCATCGCGCTGGAGTCGGTGGAACAGAACGGCATCGTTTTTCTGGACGAAATCGACAAAGTCTGCGCCCGCCAGGAGACCCGCGGCGGCGACGTCAGCCGCGAAGGCGTGCAGCGCGATCTGCTGCCGCTGATCGAAGGCACCACCGTCAGCACCAAACACGGACCGGTCAAGACCGACCACATCCTGTTCATTGCCTCCGGCGCGTTCCATATTGCCAAGCCCTCGGACCTGCTGCCGGAGCTGCAGGGCCGTCTGCCGATCCGGGTAAGCCTGCGGGCGCTGACCGAAGCGGATTTCGTGCGTATCCTGACCGAGACCGACAACGCATTGACCCTCCAGTATACTGCATTGATGGGCACGGAAGAGGTTGAGGTGACCTTTACCGAAGACGGTATCGCCGCGTTGGCCAAGATTGCCGCCGAAGTAAACCAGACCGTGGAAAACATCGGCGCCCGGCGGCTGTACACGGTGATGGAGCGGGTCTTTGAGGAGCTGTCATTTACAGCGCCGGACCGCTCGGGCGAAGCGGTCACTGTGGACGCAAGTTTTGTGAAGAAAAATCTGGGCGAGCTTGGCCGCTCAGCTGATGTCAGCCGTTACGTACTCTAAATTGCCAAAGAACGTTGCGGCCACTGGACTTTGGCGGCAGGTGGAGTAGCCTGCCGCCAATTGATTGAGGTGAACATTATGCACGGGCTGCGCCTGATTTCCGGTGTGATCATGGTCCTTCTGGCGGCCTGTACTGACAGATCCTTTACACCAACAGTTCCTGAGGCGTTGGAACTGGGCAGTCCCAAGACCATTTTCGCAGCCACAAACCGCGAACCGCTGCCGGACGGCACCTTTGGGTCAGAGCGCACCGATGGAGTGAGCCTGCTTGAACTCACGGTTTCAATCCCGCCGGATCATAAGCCCGGTTCGCTGAAGTTCGGCTACGCAAACCCGGACCCCTCCACTGAATTCACCATGGCAGGACGAAAGACGTTTGCAACAGAGGCAGCCTTTTCCGCCCGATTGCAGCAAGAGCTGGCAAAGTTCCCCAAACATGAGCGCGAAGTCACGGTTTTTGTTCACGGCTTCAATTCCACCCAGGCCGAGACCGCTTTCCGTGCTGCCCAGCTGACTCACGATATCAACGTCCCCGGCGCAACGGTTATTTACTCCTGGCCAAGCAAGGGCCGTCCGCTGGGCTATGCCTATGATGGCGACAGCGTGCTGTTTGCCCGCGACGGGCTGGAGACACTCCTGCGCAATCTGCGCGCGTCCGCGGTCGAACGGATTGTGGTTGTTGCCCATTCCATGGGCGGGCTGCTCACGATGGAAACCCTGCGCCAGATGGAGATCAAAACGCCTGGCTGGACAGCGCAGAACTTGGGCGGTGTCATCCTGATGTCACCCGATCTGGACGTCGACGTGTTCAAATCCCAGATGCAGAGATTCACGCAGGTGCCGCAGCCGTTCCTTATTTTCGTTTCACGAAAAGATAACGTCCTGACACTGTCACAGCGCCTGCGCGGCCTGAATGGCCGTGAAAGACTGGGAAATCTGGACAGTATTGACGCTGTCAGCGGTCTGCCGGTGGAAGTGATCGACACCACAGCCTTTGCAGATGAAGCGGAATCGCAGCATTTTGTGGCAGCCTCGTCGCCGGCGCTGATTGCCCTGTTGAACGGTGCGCGGGAAACCGCAGACACATTCACGCACAACCAGGACCTGCTGCAAAAGATTCTGCCGGGTCAGATTGTTATCCAGGACAGCACCATCAAGGTTGCACTGGAAAGCACGCCCGCGGACAACAGATAAGCGGCGTCAGCGGCTGCGTCTGAGATAAACGTAATAGGCGCCTTCACCGCCATGGCTGATATGGGCAGGGGTGACCTGCATCACGGCTTGCGCCAGCGGCGGCAGTGACAGCCATTGCGGCACCTTGTGGCGCAGCACCCCGCGCGGGACCGGCATCGGGCCTGGCTCATCGCGGTCCTTGCCCTTGCCGGTGATCACCAGCACCAGCCGCTTTCCGGAGGCCTGGGCAGACAGGATAAACCGGGTGAGGGCAGGGTGCGCCGAGTCGATCCTCATGCCGTGCAGGTCCAGCTTGCCTTCCGGCCTAAGTTTGCCGCGCTTCATACGGCGGAAGGATTTCTCATCCATCTGCACCGGATTGCCGGCCAGGCTGCGGGCAATCGAAGGCTTCAGATCGTGTTTCAGCGGTTTGGGCTTGGCGCGGCTTCCAATCTCAAACGGATCCAATCTCGGCTCAGGGTGCTTAACCGGTTTGGGTTTCGGCATCGGCGGAGCAGGGGGCGTGGAATGCGCGCCCGGATGTATACGTTCTGCGTGTTTAACGACCTTGTGCCAGAGGTCGATCTCATCTCCTGTCAGTTTCCGCCGTGTCATTCAAAGGTCTTCCGGCAGCATCGCATAGGCCCGCTGGATCGGCAGCAGAACCACCATCCGCCCAGGGTCTTTCATGGTTCCGGCGGTCTCGCCGGCCTCATCACCTGTGCCGACAAAAATATCAGCCCGCTGTGCGCCCTTTATTGCGGATCCGGTATCCTGCGCCACCATCAGGCGGCGCAGCGGCATATGCCCGTCCTTTTCCACCCAGACCGGCGCACCCAGCGGGGTGTATGCGGGATCGGCGGCAATGGTGCGCATTGGCGTGACCGAGCGGTTCATAGCGCCAAGCGGCCCTTTGGAGGCAGCCACTTTGCGCACTTCGCGAAAGAACACATAAGACGGATTGTGGAACAGCAGCTCCTTGCCGTCCGACGGGTTGCGCCGGACCCAGGATTTGATCACCTGGGCGCTGACCTGATGGGCGTTGTAGACACCGCGGCGCACCAACTCCTTGCCGATAGATTTATAAGTGTGGCCATTGGCTCCGCCATAGCCCACCCGGATCATAGAGCCATCCGGCAAACGGATCCGGCCAGAACCCTGGATCTGCAGAAAGAACAGCTCCACCGGGTCATCCACCCAGGCAATCTCCAACCCGCGGGATTCCATGACACCACTGGTCAGAATGTCCCGCCGGGGCAGCCACGAACCGGTGCCGCGTGCCTCGGGCGGCATCTTGTAGACGGGATAGCGAAACCGGCCTGTCGGGTAGCGGGAACCGTTCAGTTCCGGCTCAAAATAGCCGGTGAACAGAGCCTGATTGCCATCCTCAATCAGAACCGGGCGGAAGAAAAGTTCGAAAAACGCTCTCGCCCCCTCGGGGGTCTGCGACTGGGCTGCCTTGCACAAGGCAATCCAGTCGGGATCCTTTAAGTCTTTGCAGGTTCCCAGAAAAACCTGAAGTGCCTGAGCATGATCGTCTTTTGCCCAGCCATCCAGCTGAGCAAAGTCCAGGATGCTGGACACGGCTTCTGATTGCGCCCCGGAGGCGGTCATCGCGGCACCTGCGATTGCAGCTGCCCCAAGTACCCCCCGAAGCGCCGCAATCATGCGTCCGTCGCTACCAGCTGCCAATTGGGGTCATCGACGCCCATGTTGCGGGCAAAGACCCAGGTGTCCTTCTGACGCTTCACTGCCTTGGGGTCGCCTTCGACAATATCACCGCCGCGGTCGCGGACAACAGAGGTCATCTCACCAACAAAACGCATGGTGATCTCAGCGCGGCCCGTTTGTGTGTCGAGCGAGGCATCCGCCACGGTGGTTTCGCGCACGCCGATAAACTCAGCCTCGATCTTGAACCCTTGATCCTCACGCTGCGCAACGGCGTCTACAAAGCTCTCGAACACATCCTCGGCCAGGAACGGCTGGATGTCGTCCAGATTGCCATGCTCAAACCCCATCAGGATCATTTCATATGCACCGCGTGCACCCTGAACGAATTCCTGGACCTGAAAGGATGGCTCAACCCGCTTCATCGCAGCCAGGGCCTGGGCTTGCGGGCTGTCTTCGGCCACATAATCGGTGATGTCGCGGTCCGGGCCGCCTTCGATCACTTCCAGATCGGGGCGGCGGCTCCGCGCTTCGGATTGCGGCAGCGGTGGCTTTTCGAAACCTTCGCGTGTCCCAAGTACGCTTTTCAAGCGCAAGATCAGAAACACGGCGATACCGGCCAGAACCAAAAGCTGAATCACAGGCGACTCCATGGATACCTCATGCTAGGCGTTCGTGCTTTGTTTGAAACCAAAGCGGTCAGACCTTATGTAGGTGACGGGCGGGGGCAAGTCTACCGCCCGGGTGTATGATCGCAAGGAAACCCGCATGTATCTCTTCCTGGCTTTTCTGATGGTTCCCATCATTGAAATCGCTTTGTTTATTCAAGTCGGGGGCGCCATCGGGCTGTGGCCGACTCTGGCTATCGTGGTTCTGACCGCCGTGATGGGCACCTGGCTGGTGAAAACCCAGGGCCGCATGGCGATGGGGCAGCTGCGGTCGTCGTTTCAGAAAATGTCCGATCCGGCTGAACCTTTGGCCCACGGGGCTATGATCCTGTTCGCCGGCGCGCTGCTGCTGACCCCTGGATTCTTTACCGACGCCTTTGGCTTTGCCCTGCTGATACCGCCGGTGCGGCTGGCAGTTTACCGCTACATTCGGGCCCGAGTAACAGTGGCGCAGTTCCAGATGGGGCCCGGCAGCATGCAGGGCCGCAACTACCCTGGAACCGCCGGCAAGCCGGATGATATCATTGACGGAGATTATGAAGATGTGACCCAAGGTGAACGTCCAAACACCCCGTCAGGCTGGGTTGACGGCCCCCGTTGAGCTACCCGGACCAAGCTGCTAAGCACGGTCAAAAGCAAATTTTCAGGAGTATCCCGATGGCCGAAAACGGCGAAGCCCAGCAGCAGCCGCAAGTCCAGATGAACGTTCTGGGCCAGTTCATCCGCGACATGTCGTTTGAAAACGTGATGGCGCAAAAAGGCACCGGCGGCGACGTGCAACCCGATGTAAGCGTTCAGGTGAACCTGGATGCGAAAAAACGTTCGGCCGAGAACCAGTATGAAGTTGTCACCAAACTGACTGTTGAATCCAAGAACAAGGAAGGCGGCGAAGTCCTGTTTGTTCTGGAACTGGAATATGTCGGCGTGTTCAACATCGCCGGCGTGCCGGAAGACCAGCTGCATCCGTTCCTGCTGATCGAATGCCCGCGCATGACCTTCCCGTTCCTGCGCCGCATCGTGTCGGACGTCACCCGCGACGGCGGCTTCCCGCCGCTGAACCTGGACAACATTGATTTTGTGGCGATCTATCGCAACGAACTGGCCCGCCGTCAGACCGAAGCGGCAGCAGCGGCCCCTACCCAATAAAGTTTCTGATATTCGGAATAGAAAACGCCGCTGGGTTTCAGCGGCGTTTTTCATTTGCGGATCTGGCCCCGATCAGGAGACGTTCCACAAAGCCTCTTCACCCAGCTTTGCCACGAACTCCTCATGCGCTGCCAGCTCCTCTGCGGTGATCCGCTGGGGCAATGCCGAGGGGCGAGGGGCAGGGCGCCAGTCATCTTCCACCTTTGCAGTGCCGGAAGCCGACTGTGCAGACAGGCCAAAATCCGGCTGGCGGCCGCCGATCAGCTCCAGATAAACATCGGCGAGGATTTCAGAGTCGAGCAGTGCCCCGTGCAGGGTGCGGTTGGCATTGTCGATATTGAAGCGCCGGCACAGCGCGTCCAGCGTCGCCGGCGAGCCGGGAAACCGCTTGCGCGCTATCGCCAGCGTGTCGAGCGCCTGATCCATCGGCAGTGTTGGCAGGCCCATCCAGCCCAACTCGGCGTTCAGAAACTTCATGTCAAAGCTGGCGTTATGAATGACCAGTTTTGAGTCCTGCACGAAATCCAGGAAACTCTGCCCAACCTTGGCAAAAACCGGTTTGTCCCGCAGCGTCACCGCGCCGGGTTGAGGCTTTTGCGGCGGCTCCAGCAGGTCTGGACCGATGCCGTGAACCGAAAACGCCTCGGCCGGCATCATCCGTTCCGGATTGATATACTCATGGTACGTCTTGCCGGTGGGCATGTGGTTAAACAGCTCTACCGCACCGATTTCAACAATCCGGTCGCCGGAGAACGGGTCAAACCCGGTGGTTTCGGTATCAAGAACGATTTCACGCATTGACCTGTTTGCTCCTGATATCTGCGAGGATTGCTGCCACCTGCGCCTGGGCGTGTTCCAGCGTGTCCGTTTCGATCACGTAATCGGCGCGGGCGCGTTTTTCCTCAATCGGCATCTGCTTTTGCAGGATATGCTCGAATTGCTCAACCGTCATCGTTCCCCGGGCAAGAACCCGTTCTTTTTGTGTCTCTGCATCCACGAACACGCAGGCCACTGCGTCCATTTCTGCATCACCACCCGTTTCAAACAGCAGTGGAATGTCAAAGACCAGGATATCGTTTTGCGCTTCTTTGCGGAACTCTGCCCGGTCCTGTGCGACAAGCGGATGCACAATAGCTTCGATATGCTTCAGTGCATCAGGGTTTTCCCCGATGATACGTTTCAACACAGCACGGTTTACCGCGTCATCCCCGATCGCATCAGGAAAAGCTGTCTTCATTGCCTGAACCGCTGCGCCTCCGGCGCTGTAAAGCCGATGCACGGCTGCATCTGCATCCCAAACCGCACAATCCCCGGCGGCGAACAGCTTGGCAGTTGTACTTTTGCCCATTCCGATAGAGCCGGTAAGGCCGAGGCTGAAGCTCATCTTAAAGCCGCCGCCCGCGTTGCGGCATCCACATCGGGGCGGTGTCCGAACCAGCGTTCGAACCCTGGCACCGCCTGATGCAACAGCATGCCCAGCCCATCAACCACAGTGCAGCCAGCATCTTCAGCCGTCTGCAGCAAGTTGGTTTTCAACGGCGCATAGATCAGATCAGTCACAACCGCATTCGACTGCAATCCATCCATTGGAACACGCAGACGCGGTTTACCGACCATTCCCAAAGAGGTGGTGTTCACAATCAGCGCACCCTCCTCGATGACATTGCCGGCCTGTACCCATTCGACCACCCGTACACGGTTGCCGAATTCCGAATGCAACTGGTCAGCCCGGCCGCGGGTGCGGTTGGTCAGCAGGATCTCCGGCACTCCGGCTTCCAGCAGTGAGGCAACAACCGCGCGGCAGGCGCCGCCAGCACCCAACAGAACTGCTGGGCCGGATTGCGGATCCCAATCCGGCGCTCCCTGATGCAGATTGGTGATGAAGCCGTAGCCGTCAGTATTGTCAGCCAGGATTGTTCCATCCCTGCGAAAGATCAGCGTGTTAGCAGCGCCGATCAATTTAGCCCGGTCTGTGACCTTGTCCGCAATCTCCATCACCGCTTCTTTGTGCGGAATGGTGACATTTGCACCAACAAACCCCATTTTAGGCATCAGCCGGACGGTCTCGGCCAGATCATCAGGTTCCACATGCATCGGCACATAGTGGCCGGAAATACCATAGGTGTTCAGCCAGTGACGGTGCAGCTGCGGGGACTTGGAGTGTCCAACCGGACAGCCGATCACGCCGGCGAGCGGGACTTTTGCTATTGTCATTGCTCGATTACCCCTTGCAAACCCAAGTAACTGATAAGCTCCATCAGCGGCAAGCCCAAGACATTAAAGTAGCTGCCGTCAATGCTGGCAAACAGCCGCACACCTTCTTCCTCCAGCTTGTATGCACCCACCGCATGGCGGATGCTTTGCCAGTTCCGGGCGACATAATCCTCGAGATATGCATCGGTGCATTTCCGCATGACCAGACGGACTTGTCCGACATGGCGCCAGATGGGCTCACCGTCGCGGTAAATCACGGCGGCAGACAACAGCATGTGCCGTTTGCCCCGCATCTCCTTCAACTGAGCCACCGCTTCATCGGCACTGACAGGTTTCGAAAGAAGCCTTCCTTCGAAATCAAGAACCTGATCACATCCCAACACAAGCTTTCCGGGACGCTTGCCGCTGATCTTGCGTGCCTTGGCTTCTGCCAGTGCATCGGCGACATCGCGCGGAAGTGCCTTTTCGGCCAAGAGCGCGGACTTGATCGCCTGCTCGTCCAGACGCGGGACATCGGTTTCAAATTCTATCCCGGCCTGGCGCAGCAGTTGCGCCCGGATTTCGGAACCTGAAGCCAGCACTATGTGGGCAGTCATGTGGAAAACCCCGTGGGAAAGAAGCAGACGGTTTCAGGACGTTTTGTATGGTTTTCCGCGGTTAAGTAAAGACTCCAGGGCTTGACGCAAATTCCGGGATTCAATTCGCTGAGTCGTCCTTTGTGGGGCAGGATAACTTTATTTTCGTGGATATGCCGGCTCTCCCCGGATCATCCCGGCGTTATCCCCAAGCATCGAAGAGCGAACACAGCATGAATGCACCTTATTTCTAAGGTGTTAAAAAAACTTCATGCCTCCTGTCCCGTCCCATCTGGAATCTTATCCCTGCTGGGGATAAGCGGAGGAGGATTCACTTATCCACCGGAATCCATGCACACTACAAAAACATCATCCTTCTAATATATCTTTAATTATTAGGGTGATCAGATCTGACCGGGGAGAACTGCCCATGGACCTGAGCGACCTGATGTTCACGCTCTACCCGTATGCCAAATCACTGCACATCATGGCTGTGCTAAGCTGGATGGCAGGGCTATTCTATCTCCCCCGTTTGTTCGTGTATCATGTGGAGCAGGCAGAGAAGGTCCAGGACACAGTGCCGATCTTTCTGCAAATGGAAGAGAAGCTCCTCCGGATCATCATGCGCCCCGCAATGTACGTATCTTGGGCCGCAGGGCTGTTTATTGTGCTGACTCCAGGGATTGTTGACTGGACCTATGTTTGGCCGTGGAGCAAGGGCGTATCCGTGATCGCCATGACGTGGTTCCACCATTGGCTGCTGTTCCGCTATCGCGACTTTTCTGCAGGGAAGAACAGACTGTCGGGCCGGCAGTTCCGAATGATGAACGAAGTGCCAACCGTCCTGATGGTGGTGATTGTTGTCTCGGTGATCTTCAAATTCTAACGCAGAGGCGCGGCAAGGGGCCTGGCAACCCCGGAATGCCTGCAGCCGGCGTTTGACTCATCTGAAACGAGTCCCTATGTATGGCACTCAACGGGCCCGTCCGGGCCACCGTGTTTTCCAATCCTGTCGTGTGACCACCCCCTGAGTAAGCGGGGGAGTAGAGGCCGTATCTATATGACCGTGCAATCCCTGAATCTGTCTGATCTCAAGGCAAAAAGCCCCAAGTCTCTGCTGGCTATGGCCGAGGAGCTGGAGATCGAAAACGCCTCGACAATGCGCAAGGGCGAGATGATGTTCCAGATCCTGCGTGAACGCGCGGATGAGGGCTGGGATATCAGCGGTGACGGCGTGCTCGAAGTGTTGCAGGACGGTTTTGGTTTCCTGCGGTCGCCTGAGGCTAACTATTTGCCGGGACCGGACGACATTTACGTGTCACCCGACATGATCCGCCAATACTCTCTTCGTACCGGCGACACTGTTGACGGCCAAATCAAGGCACCGCTGGAGACAGAGCGCTACTTCGCGCTGACCAACGTTACCTCGATCAACTTTCAGGAGCCTGAGAAGGCACGCCACAAAATCGCCTTTGACAACCTCACGCCGCTGTATCCGGATGAACGGCTGAAGATGGAAGTCGAGGATCCCACCATCAAGGATCGCTCGGCGCGGGTGATCGACCTGGTGGCACCGATCGGCAAAGGCCAGCGGTCGCTGATCGTGGCGCCGCCGCGGACTGGTAAAACGGTGATCCTGCAGAACATCGCGCATTCGATCGAGAAGAACCATCCTGAGTGTTATCTGATCGTGCTGCTGATCGACGAGCGCCCGGAAGAGGTGACGGACATGCAGCGTTCGGTGAAAGGCGAAGTAGTATCTTCTACCTTTGATGAACCTGCCACACGCCATGTAGCGGTGTCCGAAATGGTCATCGAAAAAGCCAAACGTCTTGTAGAGCACAAACGAGATGTTGTTATCCTTCTGGACTCAATCACAAGACTTGGTAGAGCTTTTAACACTGTTGTGCCTTCGTCAGGCAAAGTTTTGACCGGTGGTGTTGATGCAAACGCGCTGCAGCGGCCCAAGCGGTTCTTTGGCGCTGCCCGGAACATCGAAGAGGGTGGCTCGCTGACCATCATCGCCACCGCGCTGATCGATACCGGCTCGCGTATGGACGAAGTGATTTTCGAAGAATTCAAAGGCACCGGTAACTCGGAAATCGTTCTGGACCGTAAGATTGCGGATAAACGGGTGTTCCCTGCCATCGACATCCTCAAGTCCGGTACCCGGAAAGAGGAGCTTTTGGTCGACAAGATCGATTTGGCCAAAACCTTTGTACTGCGCCGCATTCTGAATCCGATGGGAACCACAGATGCGATTGAGTTCCTGTTGTCCAAGCTGAAGCAGACAAAGTCGAACACCGAGTTCTTCGACTCGATGAACACCTGATCGGGGCGGGCGAGTAAAAAAGGGCCATCCCATGGACACGATCTTTGCGCTGGCCTCCGCACAAGGGAAGGCCGGAGTTGCGGTAATACGCATCTCAGGTCCTTTGGCGCATGAAGCCGGCGCGCAGCTTTGCGGAGGCGTTTTGCCGGCGCGGGACAAAAGCCTGCGTGTTTTACACGACGACTCAGGTGAGCGCCTGGATGAAGCTTTGGTGCTTAGCTTTACGGCTCCCAAGAGTTTCACTGGGGAAAATACTGTTGAATTTCAAGTGCATGGAAGTACAGCCGTTGTATCAGCGGTGCTGGAAAACCTAGGCCGCTTTACTGGGTTGCGGATGGCTGAACCGGGAGAATTCACCCGGCGCGCTTTGGAAAACGGTAACCTGGACTTGGCTCAGGTTGAGGGACTCGCGGATCTGATTGACGCGGAAACCGAGGCGCAGCGCAAGCAGGCACAGGTTGTTCTTGCCGGCGGGCTTGGAAAATTGGCTGAAACCTGGCGCAGCAGTCTGATTCGCGCGGCTTCCTTGATCGAAGTGACTATTGATTTCGCTGACGAAGAAGTGCCGGTTGATGTAACCCCGGAAGTCTCTGCGCTGCTGTCTAATGTTCAGGCCGGCCTCGAAAGAGAGACAGATGGGGTGAAAATTGCGGAGCGAATCCGCAGCGGGTTCGAAGTGGCCATAATCGGCGCACCCAATGTCGGAAAATCCACACTGTTGAATGCGCTGGCCGGCCGCGAGGCGGCGATCACGTCTGAGTTTGCCGGAACCACCCGCGATATTATCGAAGTGCGTATGGATCTGGCCGGCTTACCAGTCACTTTACTGGACACTGCAGGTTTGCGGGATACCGACGATCACGTTGAGGGTATTGGCATCGCATTAGCGCGGAAACGCGCGGAAGATGCGGATATGCGCGTATTTTTGGCGGAAGATGATGATATTTTAGACGTCGAGATGGAGAATGGTGATATCCGTCTTCTCCCAAAGGCTGACCTCCGCGAAAACGCGGCAGATGCGATCTCAGGCAGGTCTGGTCAGGGAATCGACAGGCTTGTCGAACACATTTCATCGATTCTTACAGAGCGCTCAACTCAGGCCGGAATTGCGACTCGCGCCCGACACCGGGATGCTATGCTTTCAGCGTTGGTTAGTTTGGCCGAAGCACAGGTTATCCTGTCGCGTGGTTCGGAATTCTATGATATTGCCGCCGAAGAAATGCGCTCGGCGATCCGAGCGCTGGAGACGCTAGTGGGCCGGATCGGAGTGGAAAATCTCCTGGATGAGATTTTCTCGAGCTTCTGCCTGGGAAAGTGAAGGAGTGTTTCACGTGAAACATTCGAAGTATGATGTGATTGTCGTTGGTGGTGGCCATGCCGGCACGGAAGCCGCTCACGCTGCCGCACGAATGGGTGCGAAAACGGTGCTGATCACACTGAGCCGCAGTGGGATCGGTGTGATGTCCTGCAATCCTGCTATTGGCGGATTGGGTAAGGGGCATCTTGTCCGGGAGATTGATGCCTTTGATGGCGTAATGGGCCGTGTTGCTGATCTAGCTGGGATACAATTCCGTCTCCTGAATCGACGAAAAGGACCAGCGGTTCAAGGGCCAAGAGCGCAATCCGACCGATCAATATACCGTCAAGAAATCCTGAGGCTAACCAAAGCGCAACCGAACCTGGATATTCTCGAAGGTGAAGTAACTGATTTTCTCATGTCGGGCAAAGCCGTGACCGGGGCTGTGCTGTCTGACGGAAGTGAAGTTCCAGCAAAGGCAGTTATTCTCACCTCCGGAACATTCCTGCGTGGCGTCATCCACATAGGAGAAATCTCCAAACCTGGAGGCCGGATTGGTGACAGGCCTTCCGTACGGCTAGCGGAACGCTTGGACAGCTTTGAACTGCCGCTAGGCCGGCTGAAAACGGGTACACCGCCCCGACTGGACGGACGTACAATCGACTGGGATAGTCTGGAAGCCCAGCCAGGGGACGATGACCCGGTCTTCTTCTCATTTATGACAAGAGGAATAAGCGCTAAGCAAGTTTCCTGCGGAATTACTCACACCAATACACAAACACATGACATCATCCGGAAAAACCTGGAGCGGTCAGCAATGTACGGCGGCCATATCGAAGGTGTGGGTCCACGATACTGTCCGTCGATAGAAGACAAGATTGTCCGTTTCTCTGACAAAGAATCGCATCAGATCTTTCTGGAACCGGAGGGTGTTTCGGATCACAAAGTCTACCCAAATGGCATTTCGACGAGTTTGCCGCAAGACGTTCAGGAGGCGTATGTCCGGTCTATCAAGGGGCTTGAGAGAGCTACTATCCTTCAGCCCGGGTATGCCATTGAGTATGACTATGTAGACCCACGCGTATTGAAGCTAGACCTTTCCCTGAAGGACATTCCAGGTTTGTACTTGGCCGGGCAGATAAATGGGACAACCGGGTACGAGGAAGCGGCAGCACAGGGATTGGTTGCCGGCTTGAACGCTGCGCGCATGACGCGGGAAGAAGAGCCTGTTACCTTTGGCCGGTCAAGCAGTTACATCGGCGTAATGATCGATGATCTCACCACAAACGGTGTCAGTGAACCCTACCGGATGTTCACATCCCGTGCTGAGTTTCGCCTGTCCTTACGCGCAGATAACGCGGACCAAAGGCTAACGCCCATGGCTATAGAACTGGGTTGTGTCAGCAATGGCCGGCGAGTTACGTTTCAGGAGAAAAATGACGGTCTAATCTCAGGGCGGAACATCTTGGAGGCACATAAATTCACACCCAAGGAGGTTTCCTCGGCTGGAATACGGGTTAACCAAGATGGAAACCGCCGTAGCGGAATGGACGTTCTTGCGTTTCCTGAAGTCTCCTTTGAAGACGTCATTCCGCTGATGCCGGATTTGGCAGGTGTAAAGATGGAAAATCGTCGGCAGTTGGAGCGTGATGCTCTCTACGCCAACTATATTGCACGCCAAGAACGGGAAGTCACTGCGATGAAGAAGGATGAGGGATATCGTTTCCCCGCCGAATTTTCATTTGAAGGAATTGACGGTCTTTCTAAGGAATTGCAAAGTAAGTTGTCTCAGTCCAGACCGGAAACCCTGGCGCAAGCCGCCCGCATTGACGGAATAACTCCGGCTGCGCTTGCGCTTTTGCTCGCACGTTTGCGTCGTGGCCTTCCAAGAGAGGGAGAATCCGTGTGAAAAATGGGAAACTTCCTCAAGGACTTGATGTTTCACGTGAAACATTCCAGAGGCTTGAAGCCTTTGAACAGGTCATACAAAAGTGGAATCCGAAAATAAATCTCGTTTCGAAATCGAGCTTGGAACATCTTTGGATGCGCCATATCGCCGATTCCATTCAAGTTTTTCGCTGTACAGATCCTGTTGGACATTGGGTCGATATAGGTAGCGGTGGCGGTTTCCCAGGGCTGATTGTTGCGATTTTGGCTGCAGATGAAGTACCGGACATGAAGGTAACATTGATCGAAAGTGATCAGAGGAAATCTGCGTTCCTTAGAACAGCCGCGCGAGAATGTGCTGTCAAGACGACTGTTTTAACCGAAAGAATTGAACAGGTTGAACCTCAAAGAGCGGATATCCTGTCTGCGCGCGCTTTGGCGGACTTGTCTACATTGCTTGAGTTTTCAGAACGCCATCTAGCATCCGAAGGGATGGCTCTGTTCCCTAAGGGGGAAAGCTGGAAAAAAGAAGTGGGTAACGCCAGGCAGCAATGGCAGTTCGTTGCGGAACAGGTTAAAAGCCTGACAGAACAAGAAGCAGTAATCCTGAAAATAAGGGAAGTGGCACGTGTCTGATTATTCCCGCCCTGACGGGCCTCGTATTATCGCGGTCGCAAATCAGAAAGGCGGGGTTGGGAAGACAACGACAGCCATAAATCTGGCGGCTGCTTTGGTGGAAACCGGGCTTCGTGTGTTGGTCGTCGACCTTGATCCGCAAGGGAATGCATCAACTGGCCTTGGGATTGAACCGTCGGATCGGGATCTTACAACATATGATCTTTTGGTTGAAGACTCATCTCTGAGTGAGGTCATTCAAACAACCGAGATTGAGGATCTGTGCATCATCCCAGCGACTGTTGATCTCAGCTCGGCGGATATCGAACTGTTTACCAATGAAAAACGCAGTTTCCTTCTGCATGATGCTCTACGCCAAACCGCGATGGACGAATATGATTGGGACTATGTTCTGATTGACTGTCCGCCTTCGCTGAATCTCTTGACAGTCAATGCAATGGTTGCAGCACATTCGGTTCTGGTTCCGTTGCAAAGTGAGTTTTTTGCCTTGGAAGGGGTGACCCAGCTCATGCTGACAATTAGAGAAGTTCGGCAGTCAGCGAATCCAAACCTTCGAATTGAAGGAATTGTCCTGACAATGTTTGATCGTCGCAACAACCTGTCGCAGCAGGTGGAACAGGACGCCCGGGATAATCTGGGTGATTTGGTGTTTCAAACAAAGATCCCCCGCAATGTCCGGGTGAGCGAAGCGCCTTCTTATGCGCAACCGGTTCTAAACTATGACACAAACTCTCTTGGCGCACAGGCATACCGGGCGTTGGCAGAGGAAATCCTCACAAAACATCACAAGATAGCGGCGTAAATGCAGAATACCTACCGGAGGCAATCATGGCAGACAAAAAAACAAAACCACGCGGACTGGGCCGGGGATTGTCAGCATTGATGGCAGATGTGAACCCTGCACCGGTGAGTACGCAGGCAGAGGCACCACGGAATGCAGAAATTCTGGTGCCGATCGAAAATGTCATTGCCAACCCAAATCAGCCGCGGCGGCAGTTCTTGCAAGAAGACTTGGATGATCTGACAGCCTCAATTAAGGAAAAGGGTGTTCTGCAGCCGCTGATCGTGCGGCCGCGGCCTGGCGGAAAATTCGAGATTGTGGCTGGTGAACGCCGCTGGCGCGCCTCGCAGGCCGCGCAGTTGCATGAAGTACCAGTACTGATCCGGGACTACTCGGATCTTGAGATGATGGAAGTGGCCATCATCGAAAACATCCAGCGCTCGGATCTTAATGCGCTGGAAGAGGCGCAGAGCTACAAGCAACTGATGGAAAAGTTCGGCCATACGCAAGAACGCATGGCCGAAGCACTTGGCAAAAGCCGGAGCCATATTGCTAATCTAGTGCGCTTGTTGCACCTGCCGGATGATGTTCAAATCCTGGTGCAGGAGCGCAAGCTGTCGGCTGGCCACGCCCGGGCACTGATCACTTCGGATAATGCTTCAGATCTTGCCGTGAAGATCGTCAAGGGTGGGCTGTCTGTCCGCGCGACCGAAGCATTGGTGAAGAAAGATGCCGCCGGAGTTCAGACATCTGCCGAAAAGAAACCGAGAAAGCCGCAGGAAAAGGATGCGGATACCCGTGCTCTTGAAGGAGATCTGTCGGCAGTTCTTAAAATGAAAGTGCTTATTGATCACAAGCCTGGTGGCGAGGCCGGCGCCGTAACAATCAGCTACGAAAACCTGGATCAACTGGATGAGCTGTGTAACTTGCTCAGCCGTTAGGCCGGGTCCAGATGAAGAAAAGAACAGAAGATAGAACAACCGCCTGGATCCCTATTATGTAGCCAGGGGCACCAAGCAGCAGAGATAGTCCGAAGACGGCGGCAATCGAAACGGTTGCCGCCTTTTTTGCGCCTGGCCGGATGGCGCCGTGGTCGCGCCAATCCAGGATCATGGGACCAAAAATGTTGTGATCAACGATCCAACTGTGCAGACGTTCAGATGAGTTGGCGAAGAAGAACGCGGCAAGGAGAAGGAAAGGCACGGTTGGAAGTAAAGGCAGAACAATACCTACGACGGCCAAGCCGACACAGAACAGTCCTAGGCCGGCATAGATAAAACGCATTGATTCAATCCATCAACAGTTCGCGGAGCACTGCATTCAATAGCGCGCGTCCTTGATCAGTCGCGCGGAGCCTCTTCTCTGAGATAGTGACCATGCCTATCTGTACAAGATCCTCAAGTCGACTCTCGGGGAGATTAACGCCTGATAGCTGAGTGTACCGTGCTAAATCCAGACCTTCGGATAGGCGCATCCCCATCATCGTGTATTCAGCCGCAGCATCTTCCTGCGAAAGAGGTTCGCGCAGGGATTCCCCATTTCCCTTGCTGACGGCTTCCAGCCAGGCACCTGGAGCCAGATGGGTTTCCGTGGCGTACCGGGTTCCATCAATACTCAAACGGCCATGAGCGCCGGGGCCGATCCCGGCGTAGTCGCCATATCGCCAATAGATCAGATTATGACGGGATTCCGAACCCGGCTTGGCGTGGTTGGAGATTTCATAGCCGGCCATGCCAAAAGACGCGCAGATGTCCTGGGTGGCCTGATACATATCCGCGGCGGTGTCGTCGGCTGGCAGACCGCGCAGTTTACCCCGGGCGTAGCGATCACCAAAAGCGGTGCCGTCCTCAATTGTCAGCTGGTAGAGCGACAGGTGGTCAATAGCCATGGAAAGTGCTTCGCGAAGTTCCGCTTCCCAGGTTTTCAGTGTTTGGCCCTGACGGGCATAAATCAAATCAAAGCTGACCCTGTCAAAGCATTTGCGGGCGATATCAAAGGCTGCTTTGGCTTCGGAGACACTGTGAATACGTCCCAGCCGACGCAAGTCCTCGTCGTTCAGGGCCTGAATACCCATGGAGATCCTGTTGACTCCGGCGTCGCGGTAGCCGGCAAAGCGACCTGCCTCGACCGAGCCGGGATTTGCTTCAAGAGAGATCTCTATGTCATTGGCAAAGGGCCAAATTTCACGTGCCCGATCGATAACAGCGGCGACAGTTTCCGGTTGCATCAGAGAGGGGGTGCCGCCGCCGAAGAATATTGAGTTCAGGACACGGCCTGAAAGCTGTTCCGAGAGTCTGTCGAGCTCGGCTAGATAGGCTCTAACCCAAAGTTTTTGGTCTATATTTGCGGAGACATGGCTGTTGAAGTCGCAATAGGGGCATTTGGCTTGGCAAAAGGGCCAATGCACGTAGAGGCCGAAACCCCCATTGCGCCAGTCATCCACCGAAACAGCCCCGGATGAACTGGGCAACTGCTTTGCCGCGATGGCTGATCTTGTTCTTTTCCGTTGGGTCCATTTCGGCGCAAGTGATGCTATAACCCTCCGGCTGGAACATCGGATCGTATCCAAAGCCATGCTCGCCGCGGATCGGCCAAATCAGCTGGCCGGGCATCACGCCTTCGAACACCTCGTCGTGGCCGTCTGGCCAGGCAATGACCAGGGTACAGCGGAACTGGGCGGTGCGGGGGGCCTCGGGGCCGGCCGCGTTCAGCTCGTCATTGGCGCGGGTCATCGCCATTTGGAAGTCACGGCCATTAGGGGTTTCTGCCCAATCGGCGGTGTAGACCCCCGGGGCACCGTTCAGAGCGTCGATAGTGATCCCGGAATCATCGGACAAGGCCGGCAGGCCGGTTGCCTTGGCCGCTGCATGGGCCTTGATGCGGGCATTGCCGACAAAGGTGTCTTCGGTTTCTTCCGGCTCCGGCAGGTTCATTTCGCCGGCGCCGGCAACGCTGACGCCAAACGGGGCGAGTATCTCGGTGATCTCGTTCAGCTTGCCCTTGTTGTGGGTGGCGACAAGGAGCTTGCCGCCTTCCAGTTTGCGGATCATGTGCAGGCGGCCTTTTGCATCTCTGCCAGCTCTGTGGTGCCTTTGGCGGCCAGATCCATCAGCTGGTTCATCTGGTCGCGGGAGAACAGGGAGCCTTCGGCGGACATTTGCACTTCGATCAGCTTGCCGGAGCCGGTCATGATGAAGTTGCCGTCGACGCCGGCCTCGGAATCCTCCGGGTAGTCGAGATCCAGCACCGGCTGGCCGGCATAGATGCCGCAGGACACAGCAGAAACAGGATCCATCAGCGGGTCGATGTGGACGTCGCCGGCTTTCATCAGCTTGTTAACCGCCAGGCGCAGGGCGACCCAGCCGCCGGTGATCGAGGCGCAACGGGTGCCGCCATCGGCCTGCAGAACGTCACAGTCGACGGTGATCTGACGCTCGCCCAAAGCCACGCGGTCGACGCCGGCCCGCAATGCACGGCCGATCAGACGCTGGATTTCAACCGTGCGGCCGCCTTGCTTGCCCGACGCAGCCTCGCGGCGCATCCGGGTGTTCGTGGCGCGGGGAAGCATACCGTATTCAGCAGTGACCCAGCCAAGGCCGGTTCCCTTGATAAAGGGCGGCACCCGGTCTTCGATGGTGGCGGTGCACAGGACGTGGGTATCGCCAATCTTAATCAGGCAGGAGCCCTCAGCGTGTTTGGTGAAGCCGGTCTCAATCGACACGGCGCGCATTTCATTCAGTTCTCGTCCTGAGGGTCGCATGGCACATCCTTTATTTGCTGGCTTGGGGATATCCCCCGGACGCCAAGCTATGCAAGCCCGATTGACCTTTTCCCATGCTGCTCTTTAATGACAACCTAGCTTTGGGTTCTTATGTTGAATCCGCAAGAAACGCTGGAACATCGATGAGCGACGCGAACAATATTCTGCAAGATCTGAATGACCGTTCGCGGGAAGTCTTCCGGACGGTGGTTGAAAGCTATTTGGAAAGCGGCGATCCGGTTGGCAGCCGCACGCTGACACGTTCGCTGAGCGAAAAGGTAAGTGCGGCCACGGTTCGCAACGTTATGCAGGACCTGGAATACCTTGGCCTTCTGGATAGCCCGCATATTAGCGCTGGCAGGGTGCCCACCCAGATGGGCTTGCGGATGTTTGTCGATGGGTTGCTGGAGGTTGGCGATCTGAACGCAAACGACCGCCAGAAAATTGACGCGACGCTGGGCAAAAATGCCGGCGATGTGGGGGGCATGCTGGACCGGGTCGGCGCGGCGCTGTCCGGTGTGACGCAAGGTGCTTCGTTGGTGCTGACGCCCAAACATGAGGCGGAGATCCGGCATATTGAATTTGTCTCATTGGCACACGACCGGGCGCTGGTGGTGCTGGTGTTCTCGGATGGCCATGTAGAAAACCGCCTGTTTAAGCCGCCGCCGGGACAGACGCCCAGTTCGATGCGGGAGGCTGCGAATTTCCTTAATGCGCTGATTGAAGGACGCACGCTGAGCGAGGTGCAGCGGGAGATCCAAAAAGAGATCTCGGCACGGCGGCAGGAAATCGATAGTCTGGCACATGCGATGATCGAAAGCGGGTTGGCCGTCTGGGAGGATGACGACAGTGATCAGGCCCGGCTGATTGTACGCGGACGGGCGAATCTTTTGGCCGAAACCGGTGCGGCGGAGGAGCTGGAGCGGATACGGACCTTGTTTGACGATTTAGAGCGCAAGCGTGATATCGCCGAATTTCTGGAACTGACCGAAGACGGCGATGGCGTGCGCATTTTTATCGGTTCGGAGAACAAACTTTTCTCACTTTCGGGTTCCTCTTTGGTGGTGTCTCCCTATATGAACGCGGATCGAAAGATCATCGGTGCGGTGGGGGTGATTGGCCCGACGCGCCTGAATTACGGACGGATTGTGCCGATTGTAGACTATACGGCACAACTGGTCGGCAAACTGTTGTCGGACCGGAGTTAGAGGTGAAACATGGCAGAGCTCAAGGACGAAGACTTTCTGGATGATATCGCTGCCGCCGAGGCAGAAGAGCTGGCGGGGCAGACCGAGGAATTTGATGATGCCTCGTTGGAAATCGATGCACTCCGGGCGGAACGGGATGAGCTGAAGGACCGGTTCATGCGGGCGCTGGCGGATGCCGAGAACGCCCGCAAACGCGGTGACAAGGCACGCCGGGAAGCGGAGAATTACGGTGGCTCGAAACTGGCCCGTGACATGCTGCCGGTTTACGACAACATGAAGCGCGCGATCGAAGCGGCGACCGATGAGCAGCGCGAAGTTGCGGCGGCGCTGATCGAAGGTGTGGAACTGACCATGCGGTCGCTGCTGGGTGTGTTTGAAAAGCACGGCATCCGGGTTGTGTCGCCAGAAGTTGGCGACAAGTTTGATCCGCAGGTGCATGAGGCGATGTTCGAAGCGCCGGTGCCGGGCACCAAGGCAGGTGACATCATCCAGGTGTCCGCCGAAGGCTTTATGCTGCACGACCGCCTGCTGCGGGCCGCGCAGGTTGGTGTGTCGTCCGCGCCGGCCGGCTGATGTGAACAGACCCTGACGGGCCTGTGCCTTCGGCGAGAGTATTTTGGGAAAGATGAAAAGGCGGGTCCGTTTGGGTCCGCCTTTTCTTTTTAGATTGCAGCTTCTTTTAGTTTGTAAATCATTTCCAGTGCTTCTCGCGGGGAAAGGTCGTCCGGCTGTATACCGGCGAGGAGTTCTTCGGCCGGAGAGGGCCCCGCCGGCGCCGTGGGTTGCGGTGGCGGGGCTGCTGCGAAGAGGGGGAGGTCGTCGATTTGGACCTTCGTTCCGCCTTCGCGGCTGCTTTGCTCTAGCATGCCCAGTACATCCCGCGCACGCGCAACTACTGATGCGGGGAGGCCGGCCAGCTGCGCAACCTGGACACCATAGGACCGGTCAGCGGCGCCTTTGTGCACTTCATGCAGAAAGATCACTTCGCCTTCCCACTCTTTGACCGCTACTGTGGCGTTGTCGACGCCTTCCAATTTGGCGGCAAGCTGGGTCAGCTCGTGGTAATGGGTCGCAAAAAGCGCGCGAGAGCGGTTAACCTCATGCAGGTGTTCCAGCGTGGCCCAGGCGATGGAGAGGCCATCATAGGTGGCAGTGCCACGGCCGATCTCATCCAGGATCACCAGGGCACGGTCGTCGGCCTGATTTAGAATGGCTGCAGTTTCCACCATTTCCACCATGAAGGTGGAGCGGCCGCGCGCGAGGTCGTCAGAAGCACCGACCCGGCTGAAAAGCTGGCTAACGACGCCGATATGGGCATTTTCTGCGGGAACGTAACTGCCCATTTGGGCAAGCAAAGCTATCAGAGCGTTCTGGCGCAGGAAGGTCGACTTACCGGCCATGTTCGGACCGGTAAGCAGCCAAACCGCGGCACCATCCTGGGCTGACAGATCGCAGTCATTGGCCACAAAAGTTTCGCCGCCCTGCTGGCGCAGCGCTTGTTCCACCACAGGGTGGCGACCGCCCTCCACGTGGAACGCACGGCTTCCATCAACCTTCGGACGGGTCCAGTTTTCGCCGCGTGCCAGATCGGCCAACCCGGCCAGAAGATCCAGCTCGGCCAGCCCGCGGGCGGCGGTGTTAAGACGGGCGGCGGACTCCAGGATTGCCCCGGAAAGCCCCGCATAGAGCCTTTTTTCAATCTCCAGTGCCAGGTTTCCGGCATTCAGGATGCGGGTTTCGATCTCGCTTAGCTCCACCGTGGTGAAACGGACCTGATTTGCTGTTGTCTGGCGGTGAATGTAGGTCTCATTGAGAGGTGGCGACATCATCTTATCCGCGTGGGTTGCGGTGGTTTCGATGAAATAGCCCAGCACGTTGTTATGCTTGATCTTCAGTGAGGTGACGCCGGTGTGCTGGGCGTATTGCTGCTGCATCGAAGCAATCACCGAGCGGCCTTCGTCGCGCAGAATGCGGGCTTCGTCCAGTTCCGGATCGTAACCGGTTGCGATGTAACCGCCGTCCCGTGCCATAAGCGGCGGTTCGGCAACCAGCGCCGCATCGAGGAGAGACAGCAAATCGTCGAACCCTTGCAGATCCGACATGGCCCCGGCCATCAGCGCAGGCAGTTCCAGCCCGGCGCAGAACCCGGCAATTGCTTCGGCTTGCGACAGCCCGTTGCGGATGGCAGCCAGATCACGCGGGCCGCCGCGCTCCAGCGCCAGACGGGAGAGCGCCCGATCCAGGTCCGGTGTTTTGCGCAAAGCCGCGCGCAGGTCTTCGGCGGTCTGTGCTTGGTCAACAGTGAAGTCCAATGCAGCAAGGCGCTGGTGGATCACATCGAGATTACGGGAGGGGCTGGACAGCCGTTGTTCCAGCAAGCGGGCGCCGCCGGGTGTGACAGTGCGGTCAACAACTGCCAGCAGCGAGCCGGCGCGGCCGCCGGACAGCGACCGGGTCAACTCCAGGTTGCGACGGGTGGCGGCGTCGATCTGGACCACCCGATCCTGCGCTTCCTGCTGCGGCGGCTGCAGCAGCGGCAGTTTTCCTTTTTGGGTGATCTCCAAATAATCGATCAGCGCGCCCATGGCTGAGACCTCGGCCCGGGTGAAAGTACCGAATCCATCCAATGCGCTGACGTTGAACAGAGAGCAGATGCGCTTGTCTGCCGCGGTGCTGTCAAAGCTCGCCTTGCCCAGCGGAGTGAGCGGGATCTTGTATTCTTCAGCAAGAGGGAGGGCAGCGTCATAGGCCGGACCATCAGCAACGATCAGCTCTGATGGCGCCAGACGGGCGAGCTCGGGTGACAAGCGGACCCGCGCGACCGGCATCACGTGGAACGCTCCGGTGGAGATGTCCGCCCAAGCCAGCGCCGCCTCATCCCGCAGTTCAGAGTAAGAAACCAGAAAATTGTGGCGGCGCGCTTCTAGCAGAGACTCTTCGGTGAGAGTGCCCGGGGTCACAAGCCGCACCACATCCCGCTTCACCACCGATTTGGAACCGCGCTTTTTAGCCTCGGCCGGGCTTTCCAGCTGTTCGCCCACGGCAACGCGAAAGCCCTTGCGGATCAGCGTCAGCAGATAGCCCTCGGCGGCATGGACGGGTACGCCGCACATCGGAATGTCCTCGCCATTGTGCTTGCCGCGTTTGGTCAGCGCAATGTCCAGGGCTTCAGCGGCGTTGACTGCGTCCTCAAAGAACATCTCGTAAAAGTCGCCCATCCGGTAAAAAAGCAACGCATCCGCATGCGCTGCTTTGATCTCGAGATACTGCGCCATCATGGGCGTAACGGTCATGAAAATTCCCCCGGGTCGTCGTTGTAAAACGTGTACATTGGGGGCGGTCCGAGGAAAACCCGGATGTGACTGCCGCCAGGAACTCCGGCGGCAGTCTGCTGTCAGTAAAGGTTGCGCAGCGTGTCGGGCATCGTGTTGACGATGGAGAGCGACAGAGTGCTCAGCTGTTGCTGCGCTTGCAGCGCCAGAAGTTTTGTCGCCGCTTCCTCCATGCTGGTGTCGATCATCGAGCTGACCCCTTGGGTGATCGAATCCGACAGCTTGCCGACAAACTGGTTCTGTTCGGCAATGCCGCCGGCGCTGGCGCCTAGAGCAGCGGAACTGTCGATTGCGTAAGCCAGGAACCCTTCGATTTCTCCTAGGGCGGTCAGCGCGCTGGCGCTGTCGGTGATGGCAGTCCGGTTGCCAATGTCAAACTGCGGGCTGCCTTCGAAGTCGGCGCCATTTACGCTGATCGTGGTCACGCCTCCGGTTGCGGATAGTGCAGAGGGGACAGTCAGCGCTGTGCCGCCATTGCCGTCCACATCGGTTTTCAGCAGGTTCACGCCATTGAAACTGGAGGATGAGATAATCGAATTGATCTGCTCGGTCTTTTGCGACAGGGCAGCTTCGAATTTGCTGAAATCCCCCATCCCGCTTGCCGCCATAACAGCCAGTGACCGCATTTCTGTTAAAGTGTCAGTGATCTGTTCCGCTCCGGCGGAAGCAACTGCCACGGTGGCTTCACCCAGCGACAACGTGTCTGAGACAGAACGCAATCCTGAAATATCAGAATCCATCAGCTCGGAAATAGCCCAAAGGGCGGCGTTATCCTGTGCCGTGTTGACTTCTTTGCCGGTGGATATGCTGTCTTGCACGGTGTCGAGCTGGCTATTGACGCCGCCCAATGTCTGCAAGGCAACCATCGCGCCGGAATTGTTTTGGAAACTTATCATTCCTCATTATTCCTTTGATCCTAGGCCCGTGTTCCGGGCGGACAAATGTCATTCTGACACGTGCTTCTCAGGCTCATAAGTTCGAGCGCGCAGCGCCACCTGGCTTACAGATGCGTGTTAATACCTATTAATAAATTACAGCAGCCGGGCGTCTACTTTAAGGTGAAAACTTGGCGCTATGCATCTTCCTTTAGTCGCATTTATCTTAATTCTGGCTATACAGATTCTTGAAAGCCCGGATTGAGGGGCGCGGTTGACTGGGCTAAGACGGACCGCGACGAGGAGAGGACACGAGAAAAAATGCCCAAGACAAAGATCACCGACGAAGAAGCCCTAGCGTTTCACCTGGAGCCGTCTCCAGGCAAATGGGAGATCAATGCCACTGTCCCGATGACAACGCAGCGGGATTTGTCTTTGGCGTACTCTCCAGGTGTTGCGGTGCCTTGCGAGGCAATCGCGGAAAACCCTGAAACTGCTTATGATTACACCAACAAGGGCAACTTGGTTGCGGTGATTTCCAACGGCACGGCGGTGCTGGGTCTGGGCAATCTGGGGGCTTTGGGCTCTAAGCCGGTGATGGAGGGCAAATCTGTCCTGTTCAAACGCTTCGCTGACGTGAACTCGATCGACATCGAACTGGACACCGAGGATCCGGACAAGTTCATCGAAGCGGTTAAGCTGATGGGGCCGACCTTTGGCGGCATCAACCTGGAAGACATCAAGGCGCCGGAGTGTTTCATCATTGAGCAGAAACTCAAGGAAGAGATGGACATTCCCGTGTTCCACGACGATCAGCACGGCACTGCGGTGATCTGCGCGGCCGGCCTGATCAACGCGTTGCATCTGTCGGGCAAGAAGATTGAGGATGTGAAGATCGTCCTGAATGGCGCAGGGGCAGCCGGCATTGCCTGTATCGAGCTGCTGAAAGCCATGGGCGCGCGGCACGAGAACTGCATCGTCTGCGACACCAAAGGCGTGATCTATCAGGGCCGTACCGAGGGCATGAACCAGTGGAAATCTGCCCATGCGATCAGCACGGATCTGCGCACGCTCGAAGAAGCCATGCGCGGTGCCGACGTTTTCCTGGGCGTATCGGTCAAGGGCGCGGTAACCCAGGAAATGGTCGCCGCGATGGCCGACAATCCGGTGATTTTTGCGATGGCCAACCCGGATCCGGAAATCACTCCGGAAGAGGCGCATGAGGTGCGCGTCGATGCCATCGTCGCCACTGGCCGGTCCGATTACCCGAACCAGGTCAACAACGTGCTGGGCTTCCCCTACCTGTTCCGCGGCGCGCTGGATATCCACGCCCGCGCCATCAACGACGAGATGAAGATCGCTTGTGCCCACGCGCTTGCAGCACTCGCGCGTGAGGATGTGCCGGATGAAGTGGCGCTGGCCTATGGCAAGTCGCTGTCATTTGGCCGCGACTATATCATTCCGACGCCCTTTGATCCCCGGCTTATCCATCGGATCCCGCTGGCGGTGGCCAGGGCTGGCATGGACACCGGTGCCGCCCGCCGTCCGATCGTGGACATGGACGCCTATGAGGTGGGATTGAAATCCCGCATGGACCCGACCGCCTCTATCCTGCGCGGATTGAATGCCCGTGCCCGGTCCGCCCAGTCCCGGATGATCTTTGCCGAAGGAGATGACCCGCGTGCGCTGCGCGCTGCGGTGATGTACCAGCGTTCGGGCTTTGGCAAATCGCTGGTTGTGGGCCGACAGGAGGATGTGCGCACCAAACTGGAAAAAGCCGGCCTTGGCGATGCCGTGCGCGAGCTGGAAATTGTCAACGCTGCCAACACGCCGAATTTCGATTTGTACAAGGACTTTTTGTACAGCCGTTTGCAGCGTAAAGGCTTTGATCACAAGGATATTCACCGGCTGGTGGGACGTGACCGGCACGTGTTTGCCAGCCTGATGCTGGCGCATGGGCATGGTGACGGTCTGGTCACCGGCGCAACCCGTAAGTCGGCCCATGTGCTTGAGCGGATCAACCATGTGTTTGATGCCGATGCTGATCATGGTGCCGCTGGTGTGACCGCACTGTTGCACAAAGGCCGGATCGTGCTGATCGGAGACACGCTGGTGCATGAATGGCCGGATGAGAACCACCTGGCAAACATTGCTGAACGTGCCGTGGGTGTTGCCCGCCATATGGGACTTGAACCGCGGGTGGCCTTTGTCAGCTTCTCCACTTTCGGTTACCCAGTGTCAGAACGTGCGGAAAAGATGCATGTCGCACCCGCTGTATTGGATAAGCGCGGTGTTGATTTCGAATACGAAGGCGAGATGACCGTTGATGTGGCACTGAACGAGCGGGCGCAGCGGTACTACCCGTTCCAGCGTCTGACCGGCCCGGCCAACATCCTGATCGTGCCGGCCCGCCACTCAGCCTCGATTTCGGTCAAGCTGATGCAAGAGATGGGCGGCGCCACGGTGATCGGCCCGATCCTCTCTGGCATCGACAAGCCGATCCAGATCTGCTCGACCACCTCCACCACCAATGACATTCTGAACATGGCGGTACTGGCAGCCTGCAACATCGGGTGATCTGAATGGCGATCTGGAACCTGGGATCAATCAATGCGGACATGGTCTATGCCTTGCCGCATCTGCCGGCGGCGGGGGAAACCCTTGCCGCTAGGCGCCTTGACCGCTTTTTAGGCGGGAAAGGTGCGAACATGTCCGTTGCCGCCGTCCGCGCTGGCAGCGAGGTTAACCACATTGGCGCTGTTGGACCTGACGGGGCTTGGGCAATTGAGCGGTTGAAGGTTTATGGCGCCGGAATTCGCAATATTGCCCAGGTGGACATCCCAACTGGCCACGCCATCATTGCGGTGGAGCCGGAGGGGGAAAACCAGATTATCCTGTTTCCAGGCGCCAACCGTGCGCTGACCCAAGACCAATTGGAACAGGCGCTTTCGCGGGCAAATGCAGGCGACATTCTGGTGATGCAGAATGAAACCAATATGCAGGGCGAAGCTGCCCGTGCGGGCCGGGATCACGGGATGCGGGTCTGCTACGCCGCCGCCCCTTTTGACGCGGACGCCGTTCAAGCGGTTCTTCCGTTTCTCGACTTCTTGATCCTGAACGAGGTGGAAGCCGGACAGCTGAAAGAGGCCTCTGGCAAGTTGCCGGATGAGCTTGGCATTAAAGACGTGATTATCACTCTTGGTGCTAAAGGAGCCCGGCATATCAACGGCGAAACCGGTGCGATTCTGGATGTTCCCGCTCTTCCGGTAACGCCTGTGGATACCACGGGGGCAGGGGACACTTTCACCGGATATGTCCTCTCAGGTCTGGACCGGGGTTTGCCGTTGTCAGAGGCAATGTCGCAGGCCGCACAGGCTGCGGCACTGATGGTCACGCGGCATGGCACGGCAGATGTGATTCCTGAGTTGAAAGAAGTGCAGGCGGCCCGCTTTTGATCTGAGGCGGCCTGCTTCTTTCTGGTTCATAAATACTCCGGGGGAATTGGCCGTCAGGCCAAGGGGGCAGCGCCCCGTTTCAATGCCCGTTTGCAAAAGGCGCGGCATCGCCCCACAGCTGCGCCACCCGCTCATCGCGCCCGCAGGCCTGACGGTATCGCTTATAGGCCTCCGCCTGCCGTTTGGGGCCAAAGCGGGTGAACACCAAGTTGTTCCCCTTGTAGTAGTCCTGATGATAGTCTTCGGCTTCATAGAAGGTCTTTGCTGAAAGTACAGGTGTCACGATTGTTATTCCTAAGGCATCCTGAGCTTCGGATATAACCCGCCTGGCCAGGGCCTTTTCCACATTGTTAGAGACAAATACCGCCGTGCGGTAGCTCTCTCCGCGGTCGCAGAACTGGCCGCCTGCGTCTGTTGGATCAACCGAGCGGATGAACAATTCCAGCAATTGCCCGCGCGAGACTTTTGCCGGATCAAAAGTAATTCTTACCGCTTCGTAATGGCCGCTGCCGCCGCGGCTGACGTCTTTGTAAGTCGGGCTTTTGGTCTTGCCGCCGGTATAGCCCGACACGGCCTCGATCACGCCGGGCACGCTTTCAAAATCGCTTTCCACACACCAGAAGCATCCCCCTGCCACGGTCAGATCTTCAGTTGCTTGCGCCTGCACCGGATTGGCATGAGCTACCGTGCCGATCGCAATAAGCCCCATCAAAGTCAAAGGTCTCAGTTTTTCCAGAAAACGCATCTTGGGCCTCCAGTTAGCTTTGTTGCTACCCTGCCGGCGGATGCGCAGTCCCTCAACCCGGCAGCGACGGATTTCACGGACAGGTGACAGCAAGTTACTGCTTGGAAATTGGATCCAATATTACTAACGTGCCGGCAAAGGAGGATCCCATGACTGAAAAGATGAGCACTCACCAGGCTGAAGAAGATCAGCGCAACGAAGAAATCCTGATCTATCTGAACGGCAAAACTGTCCCCAAGGCTGAGGCCAAGGTGAGTGTTTATGACAGCGGTTTCATGCTGGGCGACGGCGTGTGGGAAGGGCTGCGGCTGTACAATGGAACCTGGGCCTTCTTTGACGAACATCTGGACCGGCTGTTTGAGGCTGCCAAGGCGATTGACTTGGACATCGGGTTGGACCGGGAGGGCGTGAAAACCGCTGTGTTAGAGACTCAGAAGGCCAATGGAATGACCACTGATGCCCATGCCCGGTTGATGGTCACACGCGGGGTAAAAACACGCCCTTTCCAGCACCCTTCGCTGTCGCAGCAAGGTCCGACGATTACCATTATCATGGAGCATTCCCGCCCCAATTTGCCGCGTCCGATAAAACTGGCCACAGTGCCGCATATCCGCGGGCTGCCGATGACGCAGGACCCCAAACTAAATTCCCACTCCAAGCTGAATTGTATCATCGCCTGTATCGCTGCCGAGAAGGCCGGCGCAGATGAGGCGCTGATGCTGGACGTGAATGGCTTTGTGAACACCACAAATGCTTGCAACTTCTTTATCGTGCGCAAGGGGGAGGTTTGGACTTCGACCGGAGATTATTGCATGAATGGCATTACCCGGCAGAAAGTGATCGACTTGTGCCGCGCCAACGATATTCCGGTTCACGAGCGGAACTATTCTCTGGTGGATGCATACGGTGCCGACGAAGCCTTTCTGACTGGCACTTTCGGGGCGCAAACACCGGTGGGCAGCATCGACGGGCGGCAGATCGGCAGCGGTCAGATGGGACCCATGACCGAAAATCTTCGTGGCCTCTATAAGGATCTCATCGAAAAGGAGTGCGCATGATGCGGATTGCCATGTGGTCCGGGCCGCGGAACCTGTCGACGGCGCTGATGTACGCCTTTGGCAACCGAGGTGATTGCGCAGTGGTGGATGAGCCGTTTTACGCCGCCTATCTGGCGATGACCGGCCTGAGCCACCCGATGCGGGCAGAAATTCTGGACAGCCAGCCGCAGGAACCGGATGCCGTGGCAGAAGCGCTGCTGGGGCAGGTTCCAGGCGCCAAGCCGCACTACTATCAAAAACATATGACGCAGCACATGATCCCCGGCGTTCCGCGGCAGTGGATGCAAGAGGTCGCAAATGTCTTTCTGATCCGTCATCCTGCCCGTGTGATCGCCTCATATGCCGTGAAGCGGGAAAATCCCACCTTGGAAGACATTGGATTCCGCCAGCAGGCGGAGCTGCTCGAACTGGTGCGCAGCTGGGGACAGGCACCGGTTGTTGTTGACAGTTATGACATTCGGAATGATCCGGCAGGCAAACTGGAACAATTGTGCGAGACGATTGGCATGCCGTTTTCCCCGAAGATGCTGACCTGGCCAAGGGGCGGGCATAAGGACGACGGCGTGTGGGCGGCGCATTGGTACGGTGCGGTCTGGAATTCAACCGGCTTTGCTGGCCCGGAAGGCCCGCTGCCGGAGGTGCCGGAGGAGCTGCAGCCCGTGCTGCAGGCGGCGCTGCCTATATATGAGCAAATGAAGGCAGCGAAAATCTGAGGGGAGAAGGGGGCGTTGCCACCTCGCGCCTGCGGCGCTCACCCCAGGATGTTTTCAGCCGGAAGAAGAGGCTCAGCCGATCAGTTTGCCCAGTTTCATGGCAACACCCATGTCGCCGGAGATCTTGATTTTGCCCATCATTACGGCCGTCATCGGGTTGAGCTTGCCGGTGAGCAGCTTTTTCAGGTTCTCTCTGGAAAGCCGCAGCGTGCAGTCGGTGTCACAGTCTTCGGTGCAGGCAGCGCCATTGGCGAGCACGATAACGCCATCGTTCCCGCAGTCGAATTTCAGCGTGCCGTCAAAGCTCTTTCCTGCCAGACCTGTGCGGATGTCCTCGGCGATGTTCTGAAGTGACATATATTCCTCCCTTGCTTGCGGTGAGGGTTAGGCATGCAAGGGTAGCCGGGCAATAGTGACCAAGGGGGAGGGCGCCGGGTTACGTTTCGGCAAGGGCTGCCTTGGTAAGCGGACAGGGCTGACCGCCATAGAAGGTATCAAGCACCTGCCGGAATTCCGCCGGCGCACCGGGGACAGCTGCAAACAACGTCATTGAAGAGCGTAGTTTCTTAGCGTCGGTATTGCCGAGGATCTGCGCGGGATCGGTACCCTGATGCTGCAGCACCAGTCGGCTGGTGTCCACCAAGCGGCTGCGCAGTTTTTCGTGGTTCAGATAGGCGATGGCCTCGGCCTGGTCCTCGATCCCGTAAAGCTGCGCCATGTGGGATTGGCCTAGTTCGGCCAATTGGGGAAAGACGAACCACATCCAGTGGCTCGCCTTTTTTCCTGCAGAGAGTTCAGCCAGGACAGCCGCCCAAACGGTGTCCTGAGCTTCGACGAACATTTCCAGTTCTTCCGCGAAATCGTCCTCGAAATCGCCGTCTATGCCGCCGTAGTCACTCACTTTTTAATCCGTCGCTCGCGGGCGGCCAGCAGTTTGAGGCGCAGGGCATTCAGCTGAATGAAACCTGCAGCATCCGTCTGGTCATAGGCGCCGGCGTCTTCCTCAAAAGTCACATGCGCTTCGGAGTAGAGCGAGTGATCCGACCAGCGGCCCACGCAGGCTGCGGAGCCTTTGTAAAGCTTCAGGCGCACGGTTCCGGTGACATGTTCCTGGCTCTTGTCGATAGCAGCCTGCAGCATTTCGCGCTCGGGCGAATACCAGAAGCCATTGTAGATCAGCTCTGCGTATTTCGGCATCAGCTCATCTTTGAGATGCATTGCGCCGCGGTCCATGGTGATCGATTCAATGCCGCGGTGGGCTTCCAGCAGCAGGGTGCCGCCCGGGGTTTCATAAATGCCGCGGGATTTCATGCCGACAAAACGGCCTTCGACCAGATCAAGACGGCCGCAGCCATGCTTGCCGCCCAATTCGTTCAGTTTGGTCAGCAGGTCTGCCGGGCTCAGCGTCTCACCATTAATGCTGACAGCATCGCCCTTTTCAAAACCGACCTCGATGAACTCAGGTTCATTCGGCGCGTCCTCGGGGTGAACGGTGCGCTGGTAGACATAATCAGGCGCCATGACCGCCGGGTCTTCCAGAACCTTGCCCTCGGAGGACGTGTGCAGCAGGTTTGCGTCAACTGAGAAGGGAGCTTCGCCGCGTTTGTCCTTGGCCACCGGGATCTGGTTCGCTTCGGCAAATTCCAATAGACGGGTACGCGAAGTCAGATCCCATTCACGCCAGGGCGCGATTACCTTGATGTCCGGGTTCAATGCATAGGCTGCCAGCTCAAAGCGGACCTGATCGTTGCCCTTGCCGGTGGCGCCATGGGCAACCGCGTCGGCGCCGGTGGATTCGGCGATCTCGACCAGACGTTTGGAGATCAGCGGGCGGGCAATCGAGGTGCCCAGCAAATAGAGCCCCTCGTAAACTGCGTTGGCGCGGAACATCGGGAAGACGAAGTCGCGGACAAATTCCTCACGCACATCTTCGATGAAGATGTTTTCCGGCTTGATGCCCAGCATTTCTGCCTTTTTGCGGGCCGGCTCCAGTTCCTCACCCTGGCCGAGATCGGCGGTGAAGGTGACAACTTCGCAGCCGTATTCGGTCTGCAGCCATTTCAGGATGATCGAGGTGTCGAGGCCGCCGGAATAGGCGAGCACAACTTTCTTAGGCGCGGACATGGAATTCCCTCTCAGGTCAGAACGCCTGCGGCGTAGCGGGTTTTGCCCGGAAGGGCAAGGTTAACCGGGGTTTTCTAATCTGCCAGGCACGCATAACGTGCGCGGAGAAGCAGAACAATCTATTGGAGAATGCCCGCATGAAAGGCTGGTCGATTTTCACTCACTCGGTGAGCATGGTTCTTAGGAACTTCGAATGGGCGGTCAGAATTGCCCTTGTGCCCGTCTTGATCGGAATTGCTCTTATTTTCGTTGTACTCAGTGCAGGCGGGCAGCCGATCGCAATGTTTTGGGATGAGCAAGCTTTGTCAGATGCATTGCAATCCGGCAAGCTCGGCCTGTCATTTGTCACCGCCACACTGATATTTATAGCGGTTCAGTTTTGGGTCTTTGTAGCATGGCACCGACTCATTCTGTTGGAAGAGTATCCAACAAGCTGGCTTCCTGCTTTCAAGGGAGATCGGATATTATCCTATTTTGGGCACATGCTGCTCATAGGATTTCTTGTGTTTGTGCTTTTTATCCCGTTGATGCTCCTTGTGAATGGACTTATCGCGGCGATGGGATCGGGAGCATTGGTTCCTATGCTTCTAGTGATTGCTGGGTACTCTGTTTTTGTTTTGATCGCGATGTATCGTATGCTTCCTGTATTACCGGCAGTAGCCATTGGTCGACCGCTTTTGCTGCGCGAGTCATGGCAAGCGACTTCCGGTGCCTCTGGCACGGTCTTTCTCGTGCTTGTTCTGTTGGGCGTGCTGCAGCTTTTGATGCAGTTTGTTTCCGGCTTGTCTTTTGCAGTTTTTGCCCCTCTTGGTTTCGTCTTTTCTGCGTTTGCCATGCTGGCCATGTCTTTGGTGAGTGCCAGCGTTCTTACTACTTTCTATGGACACTATGTCGAAGGCCGCCCGATCTAACTTCCGGTATTCTTATGTATGCTTTGCACCTGCCCCTTGTCTTGGGGGCGGGCATGCGCCACTGAATGTTCCATGAGCGATTTCAAGTCCCAGGCCCGTGCCGCAGAACAGGCGATGCGCGATGTGTTTCCCGCAACTCCGTTGCAGCGCAATGTGCATCTGTCCGAGCGTTTCGGCGCGGATATTTATCTAAAGCGCGAGGATCTGAGCCCGGTCCGCTCCTACAAGATCCGCGGGGCGCTGAACGCGATGCGCAAGCAGCCGGATCAGGAGCTGTATGTTTGTGCCTCGGCCGGCAACCATGCGCAGGGCGTTGCTTTCATGTGCCGTCATCTAGGCAAGCGCGGCGTAATCTTCATGCCGGTGACAACGCCGCAGCAGAAAATCCAGAAGACCCGGATGTTCGGCGGTGACAATGTCGAAATACATCTGGTTGGCGACTATTTCGACATTTGCCTGGCTGCTGCGCAGGAGTGGTGTGCCAAGGAGGGCGGGCATTTCCTGTCGCCCTTTGATGATGCCGATGTGATTGAAGGTCAGGCCTCCATCGCCGTGGAGATCGAAGCGCAGCTGGGTGAAACACCGGATCACGTGCTGCTGCCGGTTGGCGGCGGCGGCATGTCGGCCGGTGTTTCCTCTTGGTTTGGTGACGGGGTGCATAGCCTGTTTGTTGAGCCTGAAGGCGGTGCGTGTCTGCGGGCAGCGCTTGCCGCAGGCAAGCCGGTTGCATTGGATCATGTCGACACTTTTGTCGATGGCGCTGCGGTGGGGCGGATCGGCGCGCTGCCGTTTGATATTCTAAAGGAGGTGCCGCTGCCGGATGTACTGGCCATCTCCGAGGACCGGATCTGCACCACCATTATCGAGATGCTGAACGTGGAAGGCATTGTGCTGGAGCCGGCAGGCGCGCTGTCGGTCGAGGCGCTGCAGGATGTGCGCTCCTGGATCCGCGGCAAGACGGTGGTTTGCGTCACATCCGGTGGCAACTTTGATTTTGAACGTCTGCCAGAGGTCAAAGAACGGGCGCAGCGCTATTCCGGAGTTAAGAAGTACTTCATCTTGCGCCTGCCGCAGCGTCCTGGAGCGCTGAAGGAGTTTCTTGGCATCTTAGGCCCGGAGGACGACATCGCCCGCTTTGAATACATGAAGAAGTCCGCCCGCAATTTCGGTTCGGTGCTGATCGGGATCGAAACCAAGCGGCCGGAAAATTTCGAGCAACTGTTTGCACGGCTTGATGCGGCCGGGATGACCTTTACGGACATCACCCAGGACGAGACTTTGGTGCAGTTTGTGATCTGACATCTGAAGCCTGGTCAGAATTTTTCGGACATCCCGGTCAGGAAAGCAGATCTGGACGCTTGGAAATTGGCGATGATGGCAGCGACATCGACATCTTCTGCGCCACCTTGTGCTGACTTTCGCTCGCCGTCCATGCACAGACCCGAAAATTCATCAAACCCGAGGTTCAGCGCGCTGCCTTTCAGGAAATGCAGGTCCTGCTCCAGCTGACTGCAATCACCGCCTTGCAGCCTGCCGATAACTTCCTCGACCTCTTCGAGAAAAATTTCAACAACTTCCTCGAAATCCTCGGCGCCAACTTCTTCGCGCAGCTCGGTCACTCGCGGCCAGTCAATCATGTCATATGTCCCTAAGATCAGTCGCCATGCGCAATTTCTTAAGTTGATTGCAGTAAAAATATAGTGAAATAAAGAGGGAAGCTCAAATTTTAGGTTTCACCGCCTGTTAAATTTCTGGACCGATAGTATCACAAGATCGTCTGATTTTGCCATTTGTGAGGTGCCTTCGGTGCTGCCAGAAAGTTCGATGGACAACGAGGACCACACAGTGGCCGGATCAATACGCCGTGTGCTGGTCGTTGATGACAGCCGCCTGCAAAGACGCATTCTAGTTGCTTCTCTCAAGAAATGGGGGTTTGAGGTCGTCGAGGCTGAGAGCGGCGAGGCCGCGATGGAAATTTGCCAGACAGAAACTCCTGACTTGATCCTCAGCGACTGGATGATGCCGGGCATGAACGGGCTGGAGTTTTGCCGCGCGTTCCGTACTCGCTCCAGCGAGGAGTATGCTTATTTCATCCTGCTGACCTCAAAGAGCGAAAAGAACGAGGTTGCAGAAGGGCTTGATGCAGGCGCCGACGATTTCCTGACCAAGCCGGTCAGCTCGGATGAACTGCGGGCGCGGATTTCTGCGGGTGAGCGGATCCTGAGAATGCAGCGGGAACTGTCCGAGAAGAACCGTATCGTGTCCGAAACTCTGGGGGAGTTGCAGCGGGTTTATGATGCGATCGACAAGGACCTGATCCAAGCCCGCAAGATTCAGGAATCACTGGTGCCGGAACTGTCCAAGGATTTCGGATCCTCCACCGTCAATCTGCTGCTGAAACCCTGCGGCCATATTGGCGGCGATCTGGTGGGAATGTTCTCTCCTGGCGTGAACCGAATCGGCTTTTATTCTATTGACGTGTCCGGTCACGGCATCACGTCGGCGATGATGACAGCGCGTCTCGGCGGCTATCTGTCCTCGAACTACTTCGATCAGAATGTCGGGATGGAAAAACGCTTCAACCGGTTTTACGCTCTGCGCCAGCCGGAGGAAGTCGCCAGTCTGCTGAATGCACGGCTGATCGCTGATACCGGGATCGAAGAGTACTTCACCATGGCTTATTGCATCGCCGATTTGCGCAGCGGTGTTGTTAAGATGGTGCAAGCAGGCCACCCGCATCCGCTGTTGCTGCGCAAAAACGGTGAACTGGAGTTCATCGGTAAGGGTGGTGTGCCGGTGGGACTGGTTCCCGATATCGGCTACAGCCAGGAAGAATTTGTCATGGAACGTGGCGACCGCCTGCTGCTGTTCTCTGACGGCTTTACAGAGGCGCGGCTGGAAGATGGGTCCATGCTGGAGCCGGAGGGTTTGCTGGAGCTGGTTGGAAAATGCGGGTCAGAGCAAAGCAGTAAGGAATTTCTGGATGATCTTTACTGGCATTTGACGCAAGTTATGAGCAAGGAACACGGGCTTGAGGATGACGTCTCGGCCACATTGTTTGAGTACCAGGGTCCGTAAACCAGTCAGGCTGGTTGTCTGATGTTGTCCTGGCTTCGGCTGGGATGTTGTCTTTTCGGTGGTTGGCGTCTCAAACCCTTACAACCGGGCTGCCAGTTGGGCTGCAAAATGCCGGTCGCCAGCATTGCCAAGCCGGAGGGCGGCTTCCTGCGGGGTGACCCACAGCGCTTCATGCCCTTCTTCTGCAGGCGGACCGATCCGGCGCAACGGGCGGGCAATGTAAATATGGCAAATTTTTTCGGCCCAAAGATCATACTCCGGCATATAGGCAAAGCGCCGGAACACACCCATCTTGTGCGGCGCGGCAATCTTCCAGCCGGTTTCCTCATAGACCTCTCTGTGCAGTGCGGGAATGGGTGACTCGCCTGGATCGATACCGCCTCCTGGCAGCTGCAGGTCCGGATGAGGCGCATATTGGCAGGTAATCAGCAGCTTGCCGCCCCGTGGCAGCAGAGCATAGGCGCCCGGACGCATCCGGTAACGCTGGCCGTTCTCCGGTGTTTTATCAAATCGCCTGATCACGGGCCGGCCCCTTCACTCCAGTATCAATTCTCCTATATAGCCCCGGTATGCCAATCCCCGGCGCGTAAGGAAACCCCATGACACTTGGTTCGAAAATCGCGTGGGACGACACCGTCCTGCCCTTCCAGCTTGATGCATCGGACATGCGCGGCCGCGTTGCGCGGCTGGACGGCGTGCTGGATGGCATCCTGAAACAGCATGATTACCCGCCGGTGGTTGAGGCGCTGGTCGCTGAGATGGCGCTGTTGACGGCACTGATCGGGCAGACGATTTCCCTGCGCTGGAAGCTGTCGTTGCAGGTGCAGTCCAAGGGCGCAGTGAGGATGATCGCGACCGACTATTACGCACCGCAAAAAGAAGGCGAAATCGGCCGGATCCGTGCCTACGCAAGCTTCGACCGCGACCGGATTACCGATAGCAACCCTTTTGATCAGGTCGGAGAAGGGTACTTTGCTATCATGATCGACCAAGGCCAAGGCACCAAGCCGTACCAGGGCATCACCCCATTGTCCGGCGGGTCGCTGCGTGCTTGTGCCGAGGCCTATTTCGCGCAATCCGAACAGCTGCCGACCATGTTCAAGATGAGCTTTGGAAAATCATCCGAGCCTGGAGTTGACGAGCATTGGCGCGCGGGCGGCATCATGCTGCAGAGCATGCCCAAAGCGTCGCCCTTTGCTGCGCAAAGCGAAGGATCGGGTGAAGTTCTGCAGGCCAGCGATCTGGTGTCCGGTGATCAGGAAGAAAATTGGAATCGGGCCACATTGCTGTTGGATACCGTGGAGGCATTGGAGCTGATCGGACCGTCAGTGTCCCCGGCTGATCTGTTGATCCGATTGTTTCACGAGGAACAACCGCGGGTCTTTGATGTTCAGGCCGTCCGTTTCGGCTGCACTTGCTCCGAAGAGCGGGTACGCCAAAGCCTGTCGATCTATTCGGCCAAGGACATTGGCACCATGACAAACGAAGATGGCCGGGTCACCGCGGATTGCCAGTTCTGCAGCGCGCATTACGATTTGGACCCGGCAAGCGTGGGGTTTGAAGCGGAAAACCCGTCCGGTGAGTGAGGCCGCGCAGAACCTCGCCAACAGAATTACCGCCGCGCTGAAACACCAGGGCGGCGGCTCTTCCGACTTTGATCTCAACCCCGGTACCGTGCTGCCAGAAGGGCGCAAGCTGCGGCCGGCCGGGGTGCTGGTGCCCATTTCCGTCGCCGGAAATACACCGCGGCTTATTTTGACCAAACGTTCTTCGGCGCTGAAGCATCATCCGGGCCAGATCGCTTTTCCCGGCGGCAAGGTGGATGCCGGCGACACGGACGCCTGCGCCGCGGCATTGCGCGAAGCCTGGGAGGAAATCGGCCTGCCGCAGGAGTTGCCGCAGATTGCCGGCTGCCTGCCGGAGCATGAGACGGTGACCGGATTTTCGGTGACGCCAGTTGTGGCACTGATCCAGGAGGAATTCACCGTGCGTCCGGAAACGGGGGAGGTGGCCGAGGTTTTTTCCGTCCCGCTGACCCATGTGCTGGACCCAAAAAACTACATCATTGAATCCCGCCGCTGGCGCGGCACCCGCCGCCGCTACTATACCGTTCCATACGGCTCCTATTACATATGGGGCGCCACAGCGCGGATGCTGCGCGGTTTTGCGGCACGGATGGAGATGTAATGCGGATTGACCAATCCTGGTTGAAGGATCCTGCGACGCAGGCTGTTTGCAAGGCGGTCAATGCAGATGGAGCGCAGGTATTGTTTGTCGGCGGCTGCGTTCGAAACGCGCTGCTGGGGGAGGCGGTCTCCGACATGGACATCGCCACCGATGCACTTCCGGACCAGGTGATGGCGCTGGCAGGCCGAGCCGGGATCAAGGTGGTTCCCACCGGTATTGATCATGGTACAGTGACGCTGATCAAGAACGGCATCCCGCATGAAATAACTACGTTCCGCAGGGATGTTGCGACTGATGGCCGCCGGGCAATTGTCGCATTTTCAACAGATATCACTGAGGATGCCCGCCGCCGCGATTTCACTATGAACGCGATTTATGCGCGACCAGATGGCGAGATTGTCGACCCTTTGGACGGCATGGCAGATTTGCAGAAACGCCGTATCCGGTTCATCGGCACAGCAGAGAACCGCATACGCGAAGACTACTTGCGGTCCTTGCGCTATTTTCGCTTTCACGCTTGGTACGGCGATCACGCGCTGGGCTTTGACCCGGATGCGCTGGCAGCGATTGCAGCCAGTCTGGAGGGTCTGGCCACGCTGTCCAAGGAACGTGTCGGGGCTGAGATGCTGAAACTGCTGGCGGCACCTGATCCTGCGCCCTCGGCCGCGGCTATGCGGCAGGCTGGTGTTCTGGCACAGATTTTGCCTGGCGCCGATGACCGCGCCCTGGCGCCGCTGATTCACCTCGAGGCCGGGCGAGCTGCATCCAGCATCCGGCGGCTTGCCGCGCTCGGGGGGGAGGACCTTCAGGAGGCCTTGCGGCTCAGCAAGGCGCAGACCACTCATCTGCAGGCGATCCGCGAAGCTGCGGCCGGCACGGCCGGGGCAGGGGAGTTGGGCTACCGATTGGGTGCGGAACAGGCGCTGGATGCGCTGCTGTTGCGGTCTGCATTGCTGGAACAACCGGTTTCACCCGATTTGGAGAGCAAAATCGCGCAGGGTGCAAAGGCTGTTTTTCCGGTGAAAGCCCGGGATCTGCTGCCGGACTGCAAAGGCCCGGAACTGGGAGCGCAGCTGCGGAAGCTGGAGGCGGACTGGATTGCTTCGGGCTTCTTGCTCAGCCGGGAACAGCTGCTGGACTCCTTCCACTGACATAGGGTGTCAGCAGCGTCAGAACCTTTGGGGGTGACAAGAAAATATATCTTGCGTACGCATAGGGCAGCCACCACATGACGGATGAATGCTGATGTATTCTGGGATCTGGTTTCCTTAACGCCTGAGACCTAGCCCCGTTTGACATGGGAGCCATGGGCGGCCCGCTGTCCTCATCTGTATTCCAAATCAATGCTCGAACACCTGGAGCACCCGCATGTTTCGCTTCTTTGAAAACCTCATTGACCCTTATTGCGCCCACCCTGAGACCAACACGCCGCCAACGCGGTTGTGGCCGTTCCTGCGCGACTACGCAACGCCGTTCAAAACAGTCTTTATCCTGACCGCGCTGATGTCGGTCATTGTTGCCGCGATCGAGGTCGGGCTGATCTACTACATGGGCAGGATTGTCGACCTGATGTCCGGCAGGCCCGAGCAGGTTTGGGAGGCGCATGGAACCGAGCTGATCCTGGTTGCATTGTTCATCCTGTTGCTGCGGCCATTGATCCAGCTATTGGATGTGGTGCTGCTGAACAATGCGATCCTGCCGAACTTTGGCACGCTGATCCGCTGGCGGGCGCATAAACATGTGCTGCGCCAATCGGTGGGCTGGTTCGAGAACGACTTTGCAGGCCGGATTGCCAACCGGATCATGCAAACCCCGCCGGCCGCGGGGGAGGTGGTATTTCAAGTCTTTGACGCAATTACCTTTTCGCTGGCCTATCTGGCAGGCGCTGCGGTGCTGCTGTGGGTAGCAGACGTGCGGCTGATGCTGCCGCTGGGGATCTGGTTTGCGCTTTACGCTCTGTTGGTGATGTGGACGGTCAAGCGGGTCGGCCCGGCCAGCCAGGCGTCATCTGATGCGCGCTCTACCGTGACGGGGCGGGTCGTTGACAGTTACTCCAACATTCACTCGGTCAAGATGTTCGCGCATCACGACAACGAGCTGAGATATGCCCGTGATGCGATCGAGAACACCCGCAAAACCTTCCAGGCAGAGATGCGTATCTTCACCGTTATGGATGCGGCACTGGTCACGCTGAACGGGCTGCTGATTGTTGGCGTGGTCGGTTGGGCGATTATGCTGTGGTCGCAGGGGACTGCCTCGGTGGGCCTTGTGGCGGCGGCCACGGCGCTGACCCTGCGGCTCAATGCGATGACCGGCTGGATCATGTGGGCACTGACCTCGTTCTTCCGTCAGCTGGGTGTTGTGGCTGAAGGGATGGAGACCATAGCCCACCCCATCGATCTGGTGGATGCGGCCAATGCGGATCCGTTGCAGCTGACCAAGGGTGAGATCGAACTGCGAAGCCTCTCGCACCATTACGGGCGCGAGGCCGGCGGGCTCGACAAGATCAGCCTGACAATCCAGCCGGGCGAGAAGATCGGCTTGATTGGTCGCTCTGGTGCCGGCAAGTCGACACTGGTGAAGCTGCTTTTGCGGTTTTATGATGCCGAAAGCGGCCAGATCCTGATCGACGGTCAGGACATCCGCGCGGTGACGCAGGCCTCGTTGCGCAGCCGCATCGGTATGGTGCAGCAGGACAGCGCGCTGATGCACCGTTCGGTGCGGGACAATCTGCTGTATGGCCGTCCGGACGCCACCGAAGAGCAGATGATCGCCGCCGCCAAACAGGCGCAGGCGCATGAGTTCATCCTGGATTTGGAAGACCCCCAGGGCCGCAAGGGGTATAACGCCCATGTGGGTGAGCGCGGGGTGAAATTGTCGGGCGGCCAGCGCCAGCGCGTGACACTGGCCCGGGTGATCCTGAAGGACGCGCCGATCCTGATCCTGGACGAGGCCACCTCGGCGCTGGATTCCGAAGTCGAGGCGGCGATTCAGGAAACGCTTTACGGCATGATGCAAGGCAAGACGGTGATCGCCATCGCACATAGGCTGTCCACCATCGCGCAGATGGACCGTATCCTTGTGATGGATCAGGGCCGTATTGTTGAAGAAGGTTCGCATGAGATGCTTTTGCAGGCACAGGGACTTTATGCACAGCTCTGGGCGCGCCAGTCCGGAGGTTTCTTGAACATCGAGGCAGCAGAATGAAGATTGGCAATCTGATCGACGCCTTTCGCCCAGCCGATGGCCCGCCGCCGCAGCGGCTGGGGGCTTTTCTGCACTGGTGCTTGACCGGGGCCTGGCCAATGCTGCTGCTGGCGGCGGCATTCTCGGCGCTGGCCGGCGCGATGGAGGCGGGAACGGCCTATATCCTGGGAATTGTGATCGACACCGCAATAACCAGCGGGCCTGAGCAGTTCTTCTCGGCGGGCAATGCGGCGGTGATCGCGCTGGCATTGGGATTTTTCCTGTTCGTGCGACCGGTGCTGTTCGGATTGTCTGCAGCCTCAAATGCAATAATTGTCCAGCCTAACGTGAACCCGCTGGTGCTGTCGCGGCTGAATCGCTGGACGCTGGGCCAGCCGGTGCGGTTCTTCGACGATGATTTTGCCGGGCGGATTGCTCAGAAACAGATGCAAACGGCGACGGCTGTCACCTCGGTCACCACCGAGATGATCAGTGTTGTTGCGTTTGCATTGGCGTCTCTCGCCGGGTCATTGGCCTTGTTAGGCTCTATTAATTGGCGCGTTACCGGTGTGTTTCTGGTCTGGCTGGTTGGCTACTTCGGGCTGATCCATTGGTTCCTGCCGCGTATCCGCAAGCGCTCTGGCACGCGGGCAGGGGCGCGGGCGATGGTGACCGGGCAGGTTGTGGATTCCATTACCAACATCAAGACGGTTAAGCTGTTCGCGCATGCTGATCACGAAGAGCGGACTGCCCAGGATGCTATGGTCAGCTACCGTGAAAAGTCGCTGCAATTCGGTTATCTCTCGGCCAGCTTCCGGTTCTGTTTGATGTGCCTGGCGGGTATCCTGCCAGTACTGCTGATTGGCGCGACGCTGTTTCTATGGCAGGCGGGCAGCGCAACCGAAGGGGACATCGTGGCCGCTGGTGCAGTCTCAATCCGGATTGCGCAGATGACAGGCTGGGTCAGCTTCACGCTGATGGCGATCTATTCCAACATTGGTGAGATCGAAAACGGAATGAAGACCCTCTCGGCCCGCGAAAGAGTTGAGGATACATCCGATGCCAAGCCTCTGGTTGTCAGCAAAGGCGGCATCGAATTTGATCAGGTGGAATTCGCCTATGGCCGCGACGTGGGCGGGGTGCAGGGCATAAGCCTGGCCATCACCCCAGGTGAGAAGCTGGGTATTGTCGGTGCTTCCGGGGCAGGGAAGTCGACGCTCGTTTCACTTCTTCTTCGGCTCTATGATGGGGAAAACGGGCGCATTCTGATTGACGGACAGGACATTTCCGGTGTCACCCAGAATTCGCTGCGCAGCCAGATCGGTATGGTCACCCAGGAAACCGCCATGTTCAACCGCTCTGCCAGGGACAATATCTTGTATGGGCGGCCGGATGCGCCGGAGGAAGAATTGATCGCCGCTGCGGAGAAAGCTGAGGCGCATGAATTCATCACTGAGCTGGAAGACGGGCAGGGCAACAAAGGCTATGACGCTTTTCTGGGTGAGCGCGGCGTGAAGCTTTCGGGCGGGCAGCGGCAGCGGATTGCTCTGGCCCGGGCTATCCTGAAGGACGCGCCCATTTTGGTTTTGGACGAGGCAACCTCGGCGCTGGATTCCGAGGTTGAAGCCGCCATTCAGGCCGCCTTGCACCGGGTAATGGAGGGCAAGACGGTATTGGCGATCGCGCACCGGCTGTCGACGCTTAGCGAGATGGACCGGATTATTGTGATGGAGAAAGGACAGATCGCTGAAAGCGGTAGCCATGAAGAGCTGCTGGCCAAGGCGGGGCTCTATGCTGCTTTCTGGGCGCGCCAGTCCGGTGGATTTATCTGCACGGATGAGAACAAGGCGGCGGCTGAATAAAAATTCCGGCGCATTTTGCTTTTGCTGACCGGCTTGCCGCTGTAATGAGCGGCCATGACTGACGCAGCCAGAACTACAGCAACGATCAGCCGGCTAGGCCATCAAGGCGATGGCGTGGCCGATGGACCCTTGTTTGCCCCGCGCACACTGCCGGGAGAAACCGTTTCAGGTTTCGCAGAGAACAGCCGCCTGACCAGTATCCGGATCGAGACCCCGTCGGAGCACCGGGTGCAGCCAATCTGCCGCCACTACAAATCCTGCGGCGGTTGCCAGCTGCAGCACGCCAGTGACGGATTTGTGGCTGAGTGGAAAACGGACGTCGTACGCACCGCGTTGACGGCACAAGGGCTGGAGACAGAGTTTCGCCCGATCCACACTTCGCCGCCCGGCGCCCGCCGCCGTGCGACGCTGGCAGTACGGCGTACCAAAAAGGGTGCGATGGCCGGGTTTCATGGTCAGGCGTCGGATGTGATCACTGAAATTCCCGACTGCCAGCTGGTGGAACCTGCCTTAAAGGCTGCCATTCCCGTTGCAGAGGCGCTGGCGATGGCCGGAGCAAGCCGGAAGACACCGTTGGCGGTGACGGTTACCACCTCAGACGCTGGATTGGACATATTGGTCAGGAACGGCAAGCCGCTGGACGGGCCATTGCGGATCAAACTAGCGCAGCTGGCAGACCAGAACCGGATTGCCCGGTTGACCTGGGACGATGAACCGGTTGCGATGGAACAGCCGCCGGTACAACCCTTTGGCGCGGCGCGCGTTTGCCCGCCGCCGGGGGCTTTCCTGCAAGCCACCCGGGATGGTGAGGCGGCGTTGCTGGCGGCGGTTCAGGAAATAACAGGCGGAGCCAAGCGGATCGTCGATTTGTTTGCAGGCTGCGGCACATTCACCCTGCCTTTGGCGCAGACGGCCGAAGTACATGCGGTGGAGGGCGAACATTCAATGCTGGAAGCGTTGGATGCAGGCTGGCGCCGGGCGGCAGGGCTGAAGAAAGTCACCACCGAGGTCCGCGACCTGTTTCGCAATCCGTTGCTGCCCGAGGATTTGAACCCGTTTGGTGCAGCTTTTGAAGCTGCTGTGATTGATCCGCCGCGCGCAGGCGCTGAGACACAGACTGCGCAGCTGGCCAAAGCCCGAACACCTGTGATTGCCTATGTCTCCTGCAATCCGGTGAGCTTTGCCCGCGATGCCAAGGTTCTGGTTACGGCGGGTTACAGCCTTGACTGGGTGCAGGTTGTTGATCAGTTCCGCTGGTCCGCCCATACCGAGCTGGTTGCGCGATTTACTATGAAAGACTGAGATGACTGATACCCAAGCGTCCACCCCGACCCGCCGCCTGGCAGCCATTCTGGACAGTGACCGGTTCGGCCGGTTTATTACCGCTGTCATCATGGTCAATGCAGTCACTCTGGGGTTGGAGACTGCCCCATCTGTCATGGCCAAAATTGGCGGTATGATTCACCTGATCGACAACATTTGCTTGTCCATTTTTGTGGTGGAGATACTGGCCAAACTCTTTGTGCGCAGGTTGCGGTTTTTCCTGAGCGGCTGGAATGTGTTCGATTTCGTGATCGTCGGCATTGCGCTGGCGCCGGGGACACAAGGGCTGTCAGTGCTGCGGGCGCTGCGTATCCTGCGGGTGCTGCGGGTCATTTCAGTAGCACCGCGTCTGCGCCGGGTGGTCGAGGGGTTCATCACCGCACTGCCGGGGATGGGCTCGGTTTTCCTGCTGATGGCGATTATCTTCTACATCGGGTCCGTGATCGCGACCAAGCTGTTCGGCCAGGACTTCCCGGAATGGTTCGGAGATCTGGGCCGCAGCGCCTATTCGCTGTTCCAGATCATGACGCTGGAAAGCTGGTCGATGGGGATCGTGCGGCCGGTGATGGAAGTGCATCCGCACGCCTGGGCGTTCTTTGTGCCGTTCATCATGGTGACGACCTTTGCCGTGGTGAACCTTCTGGTCGGTCTGATCGTGAACTCCATGCAGGATGCCCATGGCGAAGAAGAGGTGGAACGCACCGATGCCTATAGGGACGAAGTGCTGAGCCGCCTGGAGGCGATTGAACAGAGGCTAAGCAGCCAATCGGACCCGGACAGGAAATTGTGAATTTCCTTAACAGGCAATTCGCGGTAAAGGCTGAATAGAGGCAAAAAAAGAAATACAGGCATTGAGAATGGACAGACGGGCATTTGGTTTCGGTGCGGCCGCGAGCCTTGCGCTGGCTGGTTGCAGCACCTCCGGCAGCGCAGTGAGCCGGTTTCACTCATATGACGGACCGCAAGTGACTTCGATCGTGATCAACAAGGGTGCGCGTAAGCTGTACCTGATGCACAACGAAGATATCCTGCGCGAGTATGAGGTCGACCTGGGGTTCGCACCATTGGGACACAAGGCGTTTGAGGGTGACGGAAAGACACCTGAGGGCACGTATGTGATTGACCGGCGCAATCCCAACAGCCGCTATCATCTGTCAGTTGGGATCTCTTATCCAAACGGGCAGGACCGGGCAAATGCGTATGCTCAAGGCAAGCGCCCGGGCGGTGAGATTTTTATCCACGGAGAGCCGAACAACGGCAAGGAGCGCAAACGCGCAGCCCGGGTTGACGACTGGACCGCCGGTTGTATCGCGGTGTCAAATGAAGAAATCGAAGAAATCTATGCCATGGTTCAGGACGGCACGGCCATCGCTTTGCGGCCCTGAACATCTGCCAGGGCCGCCGCGTCTGCAGTTGCGCCGGCGCCGTGCATCAGCACAGCGTTGCGGCTCAGCTGCCCATAACCATCGTCCACCAGATCTTGCCGTTCGGCTCCTGGAACCAGGAGAATCCCATATTCGTGGCTTTTGGGTCGAGAATCACTGCGCGTGTGGCTGGGCGTTCCAGCCACGCAGACAGGGTTTGCTGCTCATTCTCGTAGGTTTCAGAGATGTTCTCCCCCAAAAGCGAGCCGGTGTAACCAGCACGCGACACCCGGTCCAGCGGCGAGGAGCCGTCGGATCCGAAATGCCAGGGCCGGTTTTGCACTGACATGTCCCGGGAATGGGTCGCTGCGGCCGCAGTCAGCTCGGCATTCAGCTGTACGGTTTGTGCACCAGCCGCCTGACGCAGCGCATTGACTGAATCAAGCATCCGGATCTGCACTTTGTCTGCATTTCTAATACGGTAGGTGCTGCCGGATTCTGTTGCGGGCGTACATGCTGCCGCCAAAGTTACAAAGGCAGCAGCTATCAGCAGAAAAACACGTTTCATATTGCTCTCTCGCTCCGTCGGTTGCTGATGCACTTATCCTTCCTGTTGCAGAGGTGCAAATGGACCGGCAGAAATATGCAGACCTGCCGGTCGGATTGATTTGCGACTGCGGCTTTCCGGTCATAAAATGGCGCAGCCATTGATCCTGATTGCGCAAGTTGGAAAGAGTGATGCCCCAAAACCCCTTTGATACCTTCAGCAGGCGGCATTTTCTTGCCGGCAGCGCTGCTTTGATCTCCTCGCCATCCTTTGCGCAAGAGACCGGCGACGAGGCGCAGCAGGCCTTTGACCCGTTGCGTCCGCCGCCAGAGCCGGAACCGGCTGTCCAGCGCAACATCTCCGCATTCCGGGCCAAATCCTGGAGACCATACTTTGATACCCTGCGGAACGGGGCGATTCTGGTCGATATCGACAGCCGGGCTCTGCATTATTGGTCCCAGGATGAAAGCGTTTACAAACTGTTCCCGTCTTCTGTGCCGCTGTCCGACGATCTGACCCGCCGCGGCCGGACAAAGATTGTTCGCAAAGTTGACGGCCCAGGCTGGGCTCCAACCCCGAATATGCGCAAGCGCAATCCGGAATGGCCTGCGTTCATTCCGCCGGGGCCGGATAACCCGCTTGGCACCCACGCGCTGTATCTTAGCTGGAAGTATTACCGCATCCATGGAACCCATGATACGCGGAAAATCGGCCGCAAATCATCGAATGGCTGCATCGGGCTTTACAATGAACATATCGCCGATTTGTTCAGCTTGACCAAAGTCGGCACCCAGGTGTTGCTTATTTGACGACACGTGGCGGGGCGCTAAGCTGTTAACTATAACAAGCAATTGCAATCCCGCGGTTTTGCTGGTTAGAAAAAAATACGAGATAAGTCTTGGGTGCGTGGTTCAGTTGTATGATCCGTGCGAATTCTGGAGGTTAACATGAAAAAACTCGTTATCGCTGCTGCGCTGACTGCTGCTGCTTCGACTGCCACTGCTGGCAACCTGTCCGAGCCGGTTGTAGAACCGCCGGTCATCGTGGAAGAAGCTCAGGGTTCTTCCAGCGGCATTCTGCTGCCGCTGCTGCTGCTGGTTCTGGTCGGCGCAGCTGTTGCATCGAACTAAGTTTCGGTACACGGTTACAGAAAAGGCGGTGGGTTTCCACCGCCTTTTTTGTTGCCTGATCTGCGGGTCAGGAGGGGCTGTCAGGCCGCCTCCACTTCGCGCAGGATACTATCCAAGACATAGATGATCATGTCTGCGTCTTCTGCACCTATGGTCAGCGGCGGTCGGATCTTCAGAATGTTGTCCTTGGGACCTTCGCTGCCGATCAGGATCCGGTGATCACGCATCCTGTTTTTGACGTAGGAGCAAATACCGGTGGCCTCCGAGCCATCCGGGGTGATCAGTTCCAGTCCCAGGAACAGCCCCATTCCACGCACATCGCCAACGCAGGCGTATTTCTGCTCCAATCCCTGCAGCCCTTCGATCAGCCGGGCGCCTATAACCCGGGCGTTGTCCTGCAGGCCTTCATCGTCAACGATATCCAGCACCTCCTTGCCGGTCCGGCAAGACAGGGTAGACCCGCCGAAGGTCGAGAAAAACTCGATCCCGTTGTCAAAGCTTTTGGCAATCGCCTTGGTCGTTACAAGCACGCCCAGCGGGTGGCCGTTGCCGATAGGTTTGCCCATCACCACGATGTCGGGAACTGCGCCCTGGTGTTCGAAGCCGAAGTAGTATTTGCCAAGGCGGCCCAGGCCGGTTTGCACTTCGTCGGCGATGCAGACACCTCCTGCCGCACGGATCTTTTCGTAAACTGCAGGCAGATATCCCTGCGGCGGGACAATCTGACCGCCAACAGAGGGAAAGGTTTCAGCGATGAAGCCGGCGATGCCGTGGCCCTTGCCTTGCAGGTTCTTGATTGCCGGATCGACCAGGTCCGCGAACTTTTGCGCGCGCTTTGGATCATCTCGGCGGAAGGAACCGCGGTAGTCGTCTGCAACTTCGACCAACTCCACCCAGTCCGCCTGGCCTGCACCGCCTGGCTTGTTGAACTTGTAAGCGGAGATGTCGATCGCGCCTGTTGTGTTGCCGTGATAGCCGTGATCGGGTGTCACCATGCCCTTTGCCCCGGTGTGGGCGCGGGCCAGGCGCAGGGCCAGCTCATTGGCTTCGGTGCCCGAGTTTACGAAAAAGCAGACCTCAAAAGGATCTGGCAGCTTGGACAGCACCTTGTCTGCAAAGGCGGTTTGTGCCGGATGCAGATAGCGGGTGTTCGAATTCATCCGCTTCAGCTGATCCGCCGCCACCGCCTGGATGCGCGGATGGGCGTGGCCCACATGCGGCACGTTGTTGTAAGCGTCCAGATAGGGCCGCCCCCATTCGTCAAACAAGTGGTGCTTCCAGCCGCGCACCAGCATCACCGGGTCATTGTAGGTGAGGCTGAGGTTGCCGCCGAAATGGGTGCGGCGTCGGGCCAGAACCTCACCTTTGTCGGTTGGGTGATAGCGGACTTTTTCATCCGGCAGGTTGAGCAGGGCCGCGGGGTTGGGGCAGATTGCGCGCCACAGGTACATCTCATCCGGGTCGCCTGCGCCGGGCCAGCCGGCCTCGATTCCTTCGGTGGTCAGGGCCAGCTGGAAATGCACATGCGGTGCCCAGCCGCCGTTCTGGCCAGGGTCACCCAGGCGGCAGAATTCCTCGCCCTTTTCCACCATATCACCCGGTTTCAGGCGGCTCAGGAATTCCGGGTCCAAATGACCGTAGAGGGTAAAGAACGGATCGCCCATAGGCGTTTCATGGCGCAGGATGATCACCCCGCCGTAGTCCAGATGCCCGTCCCGGTACTCTGCCGCAAAGACTTCACCACGCATGGGCGCAAACACCGGCGTGCCAGCGCCGGTAAAGGCATCCACCGCCAAATGCACAGTGCGGCGGCCGCTGGCTTTCCAAGGGCCTTTGCGGAAAGCGGGCTCTGTATAGATCAGCCGCGGCTCATGATAATAGCCAAGCCAGATGCGGCCCTGGTCCTCGAACTCCTCGCCAACTCTGGCCGCTTCTTCCAGCGGCATGTGGAATGGGTTCTGCGGCCAGGTGGAGTGTTCCACCGACAGCGATCCCATCGGTGCATCTGCCAGGTCCTGGCCCATCAGCGGGGCGAATTTGCCGTGTTCCTGCTCCAGCCAGGCCATAACCCGGTCTGCACCATCAACAACCTGCAGGCCGCACGCCGCGCGCAGCCGGGCAGTCAGCAACCCGCCGTGCAGTGTGTTTCCCTCCAGGAATCGCCAGGCCGGAGCCTGCGAGATGGTCACATAGGGATCATCCGGATTGTCCGCTGCCATCATGGTGGAATTGACAACACTCACCGCCAGCCGCGCGCGCAGCAGCGGCCAGACCATGTCTACCTCGGCAGGCGTCAAAGGATAAGCCTCGTGATACCCCGCAACCAGTGCTGCCATTGCTGCCTCCGGCGCCGGGTGGTCCAGCACGATATAGGCCGCAGCAATTGCCAGGTCGCAGATCCGCGGTGCGGCGCACATGTCGCCCAGGTCGATGAGGCCTGACACCCTGCGGGCTTCACCCAGTTCTCCCGCCACCATGATGTTGTAGTCATTGGCGTCATTGTGGACGGCCTGCTTGGGAAGCTTTGCTAAAACAGGCTCTAACTTTGCGAAATCCGCGGAAATCCCTTCAATGATTGCACGGCGTGCCGGAGCGGTGATGCAGAACAGCTGATCCTTGATCCAGCCCGTGCGCATCAGGTCCCATTTGAAATCACGCTCCAGCCCATCGTGCCGGAAATCGGCCAGCGCCTTGGCCGAGCCGCCGAGAACCTGACCAATCTCATGGATCAGCGCATCGCTTTTGGGTTCTGCCTTGGCATAGCACCGCCCGGGTAGCTGGTTCAGCAGCCAGACCAGCCGGTTTTGCCCTTTTTCATCCGGGAGTGTCAGCAGCGATCGGCCATCCGCAGCGGCGATCACCCGCGGGCAGGGCAGATCCGGCTGGCGCGCGGCGATATGCTCAAACGCCTTTACCTGCATGTCGACCAGCCAGGTTTCGCAGCCGGGGCGCATCGCCTTGAGGATATAGCCCTGGTTCTCGGCACCTTTAGCCAGAAAGTTCAGGTCATATTCTCCATCCAGGCGGCTCAATTCCGCCTGGATGCCCCAATGCTGTTTCAGGGCTGCTGCCCAATGCGCAAGCGTCATCCAAAACTCTCCCCGGTCTGCCGGTCTGCCCGGCGATCCAATTTTGGATCCTATTTGAACCGGGAGAGCGCTTTAGTCCAGCCAGCCTTGCAGATTCTGCTCAATCACACCGGCCAGTGCCGCAACGTGATCGTCATCATCGTTGAGGCAAGGGATATAAAGGAAGTCCTCGCCGCCCGCGTGCTCAAAACTCTCGCGGATCTCTTCGTTGATCTCTTCCAGCGTCTCGATGCAGTCGGCCGAGAAGGCCGGCGCGATCACCGCGATGTTCTTTTTGCCTTCCTTGGCAAGCGTTGCGACGTGATCCACCGTGTAAGGTTTCAGCCATTCCTCGGGTCCAAACACAGATTGGAAAGTGGTTGTGATCCGGGTGTCGTCCCAGCCCAGCCGCTCCTTCAGCAGGCGTGTCGTTTTCTGGCACTGGCAGTGATAGGGATCGCCCTGCATTAAGTAGCGTTTCGGCATCCCGTGGTAGGACACCACCAGAATATCCGGGCGCTTTGCTGCCTTGGCATAGGCTTCTTCTACCGATCGCGCCAAAGCGTCGATATAGGCGGGCTGGTCGAAATAGGGTTCGATCGTGCGGGCGGCGGGCTGCCAGGGCTCATCCATCAGGGCGCGGAAGAACTGGTCGTTGGCAGTGCCGGAGGTGGCGCCGGCGTATTGCGGATACAGCGGCACAAACAGGATTTTCCGGCAGCCGGCCGCAACCATTTCCCGCACCTTGGATTTGGTCGAGGGATTGCCATAGCGCATGCAGAAATCGACCATCACCTGATCGCCATAGCGTGCCTTCATCGCCGCCGCCATCTTGGTTGTCTGGTCCTTGGTTATGGTCATCAAAGGGCTTTCACCCTTGTCGTGGTTCCAGATCGATTTGTAAGCGGCGCCCGAAGAGAACGGACGTTTGGTCAGGATGATCAACTGCAAGAGCGGCTGCCACTTCCACGATGGGTAGTCGATCACCCGCTTGTCAGACAGGAATTCGTTCAAGTAGCGGCGCATCGGCCAGTACGAATAATCATCCGGCGTGCCGAGGTTGGCCAGCAGGATGCCGACTTTCTCTGCCGGGATCTTTGGGTGATCGGCAGGGGAGTGGGCAGGGCATTTGACGGTCCGGGCGGCGTCCAGCATGGGCAGGTCCTGTGGGGCTTGGAATTCAGTTGTCGGCGGGAAGTTACTGTCTTTGCGCGCAGAAGGCCAATTGGATCGCATTGGCCCAGCCATAACGGAAATTTATCAGGGCTTGAGCTTGGATTCCGGCACCTTCAACGCATCGGCCAGGCGCATCCGGGCAGAGCCGGGGCGCAAGGGTTTCTGCTGGCTGTCCGACGGCGACCAGCCGGTAAGGCAGACCAGCTCAAATGTCGCTGGCAGCCGGCCATCAGCAGTTGCGAAATGCTCGTGGTAGATGTGATCAGCCAGCTGGAACAGGGTTCGCGGAGCCGGGTGCTTCAGGCGCTGGGCGAGGGCGTTGGTCTCTCCCATGCCGCGCAGATCGTGGATCAGGTGGGTCAGATCACGGTATTCGGCAGTCAGCGGCACCAGGTCCGCCACAGGCAGGGCAAAACCCGCCCGCTGCAGCAAACCGCCCAGATCCCGGATCTCTCCCATCGGGGCAACGCGGGGGGACAGTCCGCCCATCACAACGGTTTCGGCTTCTGCTATGGCGGCGCGCAGTTCGTGCAGGGTTTGGCCGCCCAGCAGGATGACCAGCAGCAGCCCGTCTTCCTTCAGAGCACGTCGGCATTGGATCAGCTGGCCAACCGGATCGTTGGCCCAATGCAGGCACATGGCATGGATCACCACATCATGCGCGCCTTGTTCCAGAGCCAGGACATCCGTGTCGGCCACAATCTTCGCGTCCGGCTGAAACCCTTCCCAGACCTCCGGAAAGGGGCAGACAATAGCGGGCGCGGTAAAGGTTCTGTTAACCAGGCTCAGGCGATCCTCGGCCTCATCCCGCGCCATTTGGTGCAGGAACAACGCATCCGCGCGCCGGCGTGCGCGGCGGGCTGCCAGGGTGCGGCGGTCGAATAGCTGTGCTGGTGCTTGTGTCATGAGGGCTATTTAGATGCTGCTGACCAGGATTCAAACCGCTGTTTCGCTGATCTATCCCCCGCAATGCATGGGCTGCGGGGGTCTGGTTGGCAGCGACTTTGGCCTGTGCGGTTCTTGCTGGGCCGATATGCATTTCATCAGCGGCACGGTCTGCGAGGGCTGCGGCGCTCCGCTGCCGGGGGAGGCGGACGGCTTTCGGCTGGAATGCGACAGCTGCCTGCGCCATCCGCGGCCTTGGAGCCAAGGGCGATCTGCGCTGCTCTATGAGGGGCGGGGCCGCAAGCTGGTTCTGGCTTTGAAGCACGGGGACCGGACGGAAATTGCACATATGGCCGCTGGATGGCTGGAGCGGGCCGTGCAGCCGATGCTGGCGGAGAATCCCCTGATATGCCCGGTACCGCTGCATTGGACCCGGCTGCTGAAGCGTAAGTATAATCAATCCGCTTTGCTTGCTGAAGCAGTGGCGGCCCGGATTGGCCTGGAGCATTGCCCGGATCTGCTGCGCAGGTTCCGGCGGACCCCTACACTGGAAGGCAAGACACGCGACCAGCGATTTCAGCATTTGGGTGCAGCAATTGCACCCCACCCGGGCCGGGAGGGGCGGATCAAAGGGCGCACGGTTCTGATCGTGGATGACGTGATGACCTCCGGCGCCACTCTCAGCGCTTGCACTGATGCCTGCCTGCAGGCCGGTGCGGCGGAGGTACGGGTGGCGGTGCTGGCCCGGGTCACGCAAGCGTGAGGCTGCCCGCCGGCCTCTGGCAATTGTTGCATTGAATCCCCAATTCCTCCACAACCTTCGAAACCAGACTATGGGGTCCTGAATGAAAACCGTTGAAATCTACACCTCGCCTCTGTGCGGATACTGCCACGCCGCCAAGCGTCTGCTGAATCAGAAGGGTGTTACCTTTTCGGAAATCAACGTGCTGGCGCAGCCGGACCGCAAGGCAGAGATGATCCAGCGCGCCAATGGCGGCCGCACGGTACCGCAGATCTTTATCGGCGAAACCCATGTCGGCGGCTGTGACGATCTTTTTGCGCTGGAACAGGCGGGCAAACTGGACCCGCTGCTGGCAGCCTGAACCCGGAGAGAAAAAATGCGCACAGCTCTGCTTCAGATGACATCCACCGACATCCCGGCCGAAAACCTGGAGACCGTGAAGGCGATGATGGCGGAGGCTGTGCGCGGCGGGGCGGGCTTTGTGCTGACGCCCGAAGTTACCAATTGCCTCTCCGGCAGCCGGACCCATCAGACCGGTGTCCTGTGTCACGAAGAGGATGACCCGACGCTGGCCGCCCTGCGTGACGAGGCGGCAAAACATGGCATCTGGCTGCTGTTGGGGTCGCTGGGCATCAAGACCCACGACAATGACGGGCGCTTTGCCAACCGGCAATTCCTGATCAGCCCGCAGGGTGAAATCAAGGCGCGCTACGACAAGATCCACATGTTCGATGTCGAGGTCACACCCGAGGAAACCTACCGCGAGTCCGATGGCTACCGCCCGGGCACCCAGGCGGTTGTGGCAGAGACGCCATTTGCCAGTATCGGCATGACCATCTGTTATGACGTGCGCTTTCCGCATTTGCACCGGGCGCTGGCCAATGGCGGGGCGCAGATCATCACTGCGCCGGCGGCGTTTTCTTATGTCACCGGCGCCGCACATTGGCATTCGCTGCTGCGCGCCCGTGCAATTGAAACCGGCTGCTTTGTGCTGGCGCCTGCGCAGACTGGCAAACACCCGGCCTCCCGCGGGCCCAGCCGCAAAACCTTTGGCCATTCTCTGGCCGTATCCCCCTGGGGCGAGGTGCTGGCCGATGCCGGTCAGGAACCGGGCGTGACTTACGTTGATCTCGACCTCGAATCAGTGGCAGAAGCGCGCAAACGCGTGCCTTCCCTGACCCACGACCGGGAGTTTGACGGACCCTGATGGATGAGACACATTCCCTGGCGGTATCGCTGTTCAGCGAGATTCTGATGGCTGACCAGCTGGCCCGGTCACGTCTCAGCAAAGTGCTGCCCAAAGGGATGGAGCTGTCGCATTTCTCGGTGCTGAACCACCTGGCCCGGGCTGGACTGGAACGCTCGCCCGCGCAGCTGGCCAAGGCGTTTCACGTAACCCGCGGCGCTATGACCAACACGCTGGGCAAGCTGGAAGTTGCCGGATACATCCATGTCCGCCCGGATTGGGACGATGCGCGGCGCAAGATGGTGGCGATCAGCCCGGCCGGCAAACAGGCCCGGGATGCGGCATTGGCCGGGATCATTCCGGTGATTTCAGAAGTTGTGGGGGAATTGGGCAGCGATCGGGTCCGGGCGACCTTGCCTATTCTGCGCGAACTGCGCGGCAAACTGGAAGAGAGCGGCTGAGGGGCCGGACCCAAACAGTCACCTGCTCGGGTTACAAAGGGACGCCTGCAAGCAGGCGCCCCTCTTCCCCATCAGTCCCCATCATGCCGTGAACGGCGATCGTTTAACCATTGGGCAGACCCCCCAGTCACAATGGCAAGCGATACTTGGTTCTTAGCTTGCGCCCAATCGCGGCTTGAAAAAAATACTCCAACCCCGCTTGTTAAAGATAGCAAGCGGCACGCGGTGGCCAAAGAGTGCAAAAGGATTACGACCTATCCTTTAGGATAGGCGGCAGAAAAAACTGGTCGGCGAGGGCACTCTTAGCCAGGTTTTATGCTGGCGGTCACATAGTTTACCGACAGATCCCGTTCGGATATCGACCAGTTCCAGGTGATCGGGTTGAACACGAACCCCTTCCGGTCAACAGGCTTCAGACCGGCATTGCGCAGCAGTTCGTAGAGTTCATCCGGGGTTACGAACTTGGACCACTCATGAGTGCCGCGCGGCAGCCAGCGCATGATCACCTCAGCTCCGACAATCGCCATTGCAAAGCTCTTTGGGTTGCGGTTGATGGTTGAGCATATTTCCAGACCGCCGGGCTTCAGCAGTGTACGGGTAGCGGTAAGGTAGCTCAGCGGATCGGCCACATGCTCGACCACTTCCATGTTCAGCACGACGTCGAATTGTTCACCGGCAGCAGCCAGTGCCTCGGCGGTGGTGTAGCGGTAGTCGATCTCCAGGTCCGATTGTTCGGCATGAATGCGGGCAACCGGCAGGTTGCCTTCTGCCGCATCGGCGCCCACAACTGTTGCACCCAACCGCGCCATCGGCTCGCTCAGCAGTCCGCCGCCGCAGCCGATATCCAGCAGCCGCAGCCCTTTGAAAGGGCACTGTGACGTCAGGTCGCGGCCAAATTCCCCGGCGATCTGACGGGTAATATAGTCCAGCCGGCACGGGTTCAGCATGTGTAAAGGCTTGAACTTGCCGTTCGGATCCCACCACTCCGCCGCCATCGCTTCGAATTTAGCAATTTCCGCAGGGTCGACCGTGGATTGAGGCGCTTGCATTCCTGTCTCCGTGTGCTCTTTTGTAGTCTGACGTTTCACTAAGGTCAGTAATGGATAGATACCCGGACCAAAAGCGCGCTGTGCATTATCTTTATCCGCCGGTCGAGCCTTTTGACCAGCGCATGATCGACGCAGGCCAGGGCCACAATATATATGCAGAACAAAGCGGCAATCCCAATGGCATTCCCGTGATTGTGTGCCATGGCGGCCCCGGCGGCGGCAGCAGCCCGGCGATGCGGCGGTATTTCGATCCGCATGTGTATCGAATCATCCTGTTCGATCAACGCGGCTGCGGCCGCTCGCGCCCCTATGCGTCATGCGAGAGCAACACCACCTGGCATCTGGTTGCCGATATGGAGCTGATCCGCCGCCAGCTGGGCATTGAGTCCTGGATCCTGTTCGGCGGCAGCTGGGGAGCGACACTGGCGTTGATTTACGCCCAGACCCACCCCGGCCGGGTCCAGCAGATTATCCTGCGCGGCGTGTTCCTGATGACCAAGGCTGAGCTGGATTGGTTCTATGGCGGCGGTGCCGGCAAGTTCTGGCCCGAAACCTGGGTCAAATTCGTCTCGCTGATCCCCGATGCAGAGCGCAGCGACATGATCGCCGCTTATCACAAGCGGCTGTTTTCCGGCGATCTGGATGAAGAAGTGCGTTATGGCCGGGCCTGGTCAGCCTGGGAAAACGCGTTGGCGTCGGTGCATTCCAACGGCCAGAGCGGCGAAAGCCCCGGCGATTATGCACGTGCCTTTGCCCGGTTGGAGAATCACTATTTCATCAATAGCGGTTTCCTCGATTACGACGGCCAGATCCTCGCCAATATGGACCGGATCTCTCATATCCCCGGCGTTATTGTGCAGGGGCGTTATGATATGATCTGCCCGCCGTCTTCGGCTTGGCGCTTGAATGAGCTGTGGCCAAATGCGGAGTTGAAGATGGTGCGCAATGCCGGCCATGCTTTGTCGGAGCCGGGAATCAGCGCTGAGCTGGTTCGGGCGATGGACCGGATTGCAGGAGAGCTTGTGCCATGACGCGCATTGACCGCCGCGCGCTGTTCACCTCGGGTGCTGCCGCAGCCCTGCTGGCGGCGGCTGGCGGGGCCGTAAATGCATCGCCCAAGGCCGGTGGCGCGCTGCGTCTTGCGGTTCCCCGCGACGGCGGGCTTTTGGAACAGGCCGCACGTTACGCGGTCTATGACACGCTGACAGAAATTGCCCCTGATGGTTTGCTGCGCGGAGAATTGGCTGCAGGCTGGCATTCGACGCCGGACGCCAAAACCTGGACCTTTGATTTGCGTGCGGGCGTGGATTTTCATGACGGCTCACTGCTCACAGCAGAGGATGCAGCCGCGTCGCTTTTGGCACAAGGCATTACCGGGGCTGAAGTGCGCGCGGTCACTGCTTTGGGAAACCTGCAATTGCTGGTGGAATTGTCGCAGCCCAATCCGCATTTGCCCTACCTTTTGGCTGGTGCTGATCTGATGATTGCACCCGCTGGTGAACTGCCGGCACCGCTGTCCGCTGCGATTGGCACGGGGTGCTACAAGGTGGAACGAGCCCGGGAAGGCCGCCATTTCCGCGCGTCCCGAGTTGCAAATCACTACAAATCCGGCATCGCGGGCTGGGTAGAGACGATAGAGATTATTGTGATTCCTGATGCCGCAGTCCGTGCCGAAGCGCTGCGTGACGGGTACGTTGATGTCGCGGCATTGCCGGAACCGCGCGGCCTGCTGAAGCGCGGGGAATTCCTGTATCATCCGTCTTCCAGCAATATGGCTTTGGCCGCCCGGCACAATGTCGGCATTCCGCGGAAAGTAGGTCAGCGCACACCGCTTGACGATGGCCGCATTGCCGAGCGCTGGTGGATGGCCTGAACGGCCATCCCCGGTTTTGACGCTTCAGCTTTCCTGACGGATGTAGGCAATAACGTTCTGGATATCGTCATCTTTCTTCAAACCTTTGAATCCCATGCGGTTGCCGGGCACCACACTCTTGGGATCTGAAAGAAAGGCCGCTAGCTGTGTCTCGCTCCAGGTCAGGTTGGCATCCTGAAAGGCGCCTGAGTATTTAAAGCCATCGGCCGCGGCGGAATCAGCACCGATGATACCGTGCAGGCTGGGGCCGGTGCCGTTTTTGCCTTCTTCAAAGCTGTGGCAGGCCTGGCACTTGCGGAATACTTTCTTGCCCTTGGCCGGATCGCCTGACAGCGCCACCTCAGTCTCCTGTGCTGCAGGGGACGCCTGGGCGGTGTCGCTTCCAGCTTCAAACACAAACCGGGCGGTAACCGGGACGGTGCGGGTAATGCCGGAGAGTTTCGCAAGCTCTTGCAGGATATCAACGCCTTTGGTCAGACCCGCGTCCTCGACACCCAGAAACAGCAGATCATTGGTGGTGACCATGACCTTCCGGTCTGACAGGCGGGCCACAAACATTTCCGTTTCCACAGGAATATCGCGCCCCAGCAGGCTCAGCTTTCCTTCCACATCCGAAACTATTGTGCCGCCTGCTGGCAACGCCTCCAGCGCGGCGATGTCGACCTTGGCCGTCAGCGTCGCCAGAGCCTCGCCATTGAACACATGATCAATCATCCGTTCATTGCGGATATCAATAAAGGTCTCCACCGATGGCAGCGAAATTGCCACAGTGACAGTGCCGTCATTGCTTACGCTGCCGGTCAGCTCTTCAAAGCTGTGCACCTCGCCCACTGTGTCTTTTTTAACTGAGCCAAAGACGAGCTTGGAGCTTGCGCCGTCCAGCACCCAGTCTGCCGACAGCGCGGCTTGACCCGCAAAAACCAGCGCTGCAACAGAAACGCCACGAAACAGTGAGTTGAGCATCCTATGTCCTTCCTATTATCAATGTTCTTGCGGCACGGTGTCTTGACCGGCCTTGAGATTAAAACACGGCAGGAGCGCGGATTATTCGCTGGTTTGGCAAAAAGACGGCTGAGGAAGAAGTCCGGGAGGGGATAATCCCCCTCTATCCCCGGTTGTGGCGCTTTTGCTTGATGCAGACCGGGCGGCGTGACCGGGCGGACGATCTGGCGCAAATGACTTGTCTGCGGGCGTTGGAAAAACACGCAGGATATCAGCCCGGCACGCATCTGGACCGCTGGATGTTCCGGATCGCGCACCGGCTGTGGCTGAACGAGCTGCGGGCAACGGCCGTGCGCACCGGCGGCGGGTTGGTGGCGCTGGAAGAAACCGAGATTCCGGATCAGCGCGTAAACACGGAAACGAATATTTTTGCCCGTCAGGTGTTTTCAAAGGTAGGGGAGCTGCCTGAAAGCCAAAGGGTCACGGTTCTGCTCGTCTATGTCGAAGGCTTTGCCTACAAGGAGGCAGCGGAAATCCTGAATATCCCCATCGGCACGGTGATGAGCAGACTGGCGGCCGCCCGCAAGAAGATTGCGGGAGAGTTGGCGGAAACGGAGACGGGAACATGAATGAAGCGCAAGCGGCATTCACCGATGAAGAGCTGACATCCTACCTGGATGGCGAGGCGGACGCAGACCTGCGCAGCCGGGTCGAGCTTGCGCTGAGCACGGATGCGGCTTTGGCGCAGCGTCTGCAGACATTGGATATGCCGGTGGCTGCATTGCGGGATGTCTTTTCTGCCGCGGCGCTGGGCGCCCCGCAGATGCCGGAGGGGCTGATTCCCGCATCCCGCCCCGCCCGTGCGCCGCTGCGGCTGGTTGCCGGAATGGCGATGGCTTTTGGACTAGGTGTTCTTTCCACCTACATGCTGCAGCCCGGGCCCCAGCCGCAAACTGCGCCGGGATGGAAGGCGGTGGTGGCATCTTATCAGTCGCTCTATATCACCGACACTGTGGCGAACGGTAGTCAGCCGACCAAAGTGACAGCCGAAGTGCTGGACGGTTTCAGCAGCCGCCAGGGCGTGGACTTGTCTCCTGCGCAAACTGTCGAAGGGCTGGAATTCAAACGCGCCCAGTTGCTGGGTTTCAAAGGCAAGCCTCTATTGCAAATGGCTTATCTTGGCCCGGACGGCGTGCCGGTGGCCTTCTGTATCATTCGGTCCTCTGGGGCCGATAAGGCGATCCAAAGCGAGGTTTTGGCTGGCATGGCCGCTGCCTCATGGGTCAGTGATGGCATCGGTTATCTGGTGATTGGCGGTCAGGATCAGGGCCTCGTGGATGGCGTTGCTGCGGATCTTCAAGGCAAGCTGGGGTAGCGGTCCGGCGGTCAGAAACTCCGCGCGCTGCACGACCCTCTTGCAGTTTCGCCAGAACCGTCCTATATGCCTTTGACAACAGCGGCGCGTTGAACCTCTGGTTTAAGGCTCCACCGGGAATTTCAACGGGCCGCGCGCCCGTTTTTTTGTGCCCGCAGGCTAGTGCCTGCAAGCCCCAAGTGGAGGTCTGATGACCAACGACCTGATTGCCAAAGCTGCCATCGACCGGCGTCTGGCCGAGATCATCATCCCGGTGATTGAGGATCTGGGTTATGAACTGGTGCGGATCCGGCTGATGTCTGGTAAGGCGACCACATTGCAAATCATGGCTGACAAGCCGGATGGCGGCATCGAGGTGGATGATTGCGCCGTGATCTCGAATGCGGTCAGCGCGGCACTGGACGTCGAGGATCCGATCCTTGACGCCTATGCGCTGGAAGTGTCGAGCCCCGGCATCGACCGGCCGCTGACGCGGCTGAAGGATTTTGATATGTTCGAGGGCTATGAGGCTAAGCTCGAAACCGACGAGCTGGTCGGCGGCCGCCGCCGCTTTAAGGGCGAGCTGGCGGGCACCGAGGAAGACGAAGTCCTGATCAACATCGAAGATCAGGGCGAAACCATGACCATTGGTTTGAAATTTGACTGGCTGAGCGACGCCAAGCTGGTCCTGACCGATGATCTGATCAAGGAAATGCTGCGCCAGCGCAAAGAGGCCGGCACGCTCAACGAAGACGCATTCGACGAAATCGAGACCGAAGAGTCCGAAGAGGAGAACAAGTAATGGCTATCACCTCTGCAAACCAGCTGGAGCTGTTGCAAACCGCCGAGGCCGTGGCGCGCGAAAAGATGATCGACCCCGGTCTGGTCATCGAGGCGATGGAAGAGAGCCTCGCCCGTGCGGCCAAAAGCCGCTACGGCGCCGAAATGGACATTCGCGTATCGATTGACCGCAAGACCGGCCGGGCGAAATTCACCCGCGTGCGCACTGTCGTGGCGGATGAAGAGCTGGAAAACTATCAGGCTGAGCTGACCGTCGAACAGGCCCGCCAGTACATGGCGAATCCTGAAGTAGGCCAGACCTATGTCGAGGAAGTGCCGCCGGTTGAAATGGGCCGGATCGCCGCCCAGTCGGCCAAGCAGGTGATTCTGCAGAAGGTCCGCGAAGCAGAGCGTGACCGCCAGTTCGAAGAATTCAAAGACCGCGCCGGCACCATCATCAATGGTCTGGTCAAGCGCGAGGAATACGGCAACGTCATCGTCGATGTGGGCGCTGGCGAGGCCATCTTGCGCCGCAATGAAAAAATCGGCCGCGAAAGCTATCGCCCGAACGACCGTGTGCGCTGCTACATCAAGGACGTGCGCCGCGAGCCGCGCGGCCCGCAGATTTTCCTGTCGCGCACCGCGCCGGAATTCATGGCCGAACTGTTCAAGATGGAAGTGCCGGAAATCTATGACGGCATCATTGATATCAAGGCCGTTGCCCGTGATCCCGGTTCGCGCGCCAAGATTGCTGTTATATCCTATGACGGCTCGATCGACCCGGTTGGTGCCTGTGTTGGTATGCGCGGCTCCCGCGTGCAGGCTGTGGTGAACGAGCTGCAGGGCGAAAAGATCGACATCATCCCGTGGAACGAAGACCAGCCGACCTTCCTGGTGAACGCGCTTCAGCCTGCCGAAGTAACCAAGGTTGTGCTGGATGAAGAAGCCGGCAAGATCGAAGTTGTGGTGCCTGAAGAGCAGCTGAGCCTGGCCATTGGCCGCCGCGGCCAGAACGTCCGCCTGGCATCGCAGCTGACCAACCTCGACATCGATATCATGACCGAGGAAGAAGAATCGGCCCGCCGCCAGAAGGAATTCGAGGCGCGCACCAAACTGTTCATGGAAACCCTGGATCTGGACGAGTTCTTTGCCCAGCTGCTGGTTTCCGAAGGCTTTACCAATCTCGAAGAAGTCGCCTATGTCGAGCTGGACGAGCTGCTGGTCATCGACGGTGTTGACGAAGGCACCGCCGGGGAATTGCAGGCCCGTGCCCGCGATTACCTGGAGGCCAAGGCCAAGGCGGCCTTGGATGCGGCTCGCGAATTGGGCGCCGAAGACAGCCTGATTCAGTTCGAGGGCCTGACCCCGCAGATGGTAGAGGCACTGGCCAAGGACGACGTAAAGTCGCTGGAAGATTTCGCCACTTGTGCGGACTGGGAACTGGCCGGCGGCTGGACCAACGATGGCGGCGAACGGGTCAAGGACGATGGTATCCTGGAACCTTTCGGTATGACGCTGGAACAGGCGCAGGACATGGTGATGACTGCCCGCATCATGCTGGGCTGGGTTGATCCGGCTGAACTGGAAGAAGACGCGGCAGAAGACGAAGACACTGGCGAAGAGGAAGGCGAAGCCTGAATTCAGGCTTTGCAGAGGAGAACTGCATGACACGCGGCGGCGCCACAAAAGACCGGACCGACGACAGCGAGCGTAAATGCATCGCAACCGGCGAGATCCAGCCCAAACAGGGCCTCATCCGTTTTGTGATGGGTCCTGACGGGCAAGTTGTGCCTGATGTGATGGGCAAGCTGCCCGGCCGTGGTGTCTATGTGGCCTCCAGCCGGGCCGCATTGGATACCGCGGTCAAGAAGAAGCTGTTTGCCCGCGGCTTCAAGGCCCAGGTCCAGGTGCCGGAGGAATTGGTTCAGGAAGTTGAGCGGCAGGTTGTCCGCCGGCTTATTGAACTGATCAGCCTGGCGCGTAAATCGGGTGATGCGGTGTCCGGTTTTGAGCGGGTGAAAGACTGGCTTTACAAAGAGGATGCCCGGGTGCTGATCCAGGCGTCCGACGGGTCTGGCCGCGGAAAGTCGAAGCTGAGCACCCCCTACAAGGGCAAATTCATCGGCTGCCTCACGGCGGACGAGCTGGGAATGGCATTTGGGCGCCAAACTGCAATACATGCCGCCCTCGCCTCTGGCGGACTCAGCAAACGTGTTGTAGATGAGGCGCAACGACTGCAAGGTTTGCGCGAAATGGTGGGCGGCGACGGCCGCACGGAAGGATAAGAAGCTTTATGAGCGATAGTGACGGCAAAAAGACACTGGGTCTGCGTGGGGGTTCCCGTCCGGGGAACGTGAAACAGAGTTTCAGCCATGGACGGACCAAGAATGTCGTAGTGGAAACCAAGCGCAAGCGCGTTGTGGTTCCCAAGCCGGGTGCGGCCAAGGGCGGCGGCGGCGCTGCGCCTTCCACATCCGGATCGCGCCGGCCTGCCGGCATCAGTGACGCTGAGATGGAGCGCCGCCTGAAGGCGCTGCAGGCTGCCAAAGCGCGCGAGGTCGAAGAAGCGGCCGCCCGGGCCGCGGACGAAAAAGCGCGCGAAGAAGAGCGCAACCGCCGCCGCGCCGAAGCGGAAGCCAAAGAGCGCGAGCAGCGGGAAGCCGAAGAACGCGCCAAGGCCAAGCAAGAAGAAGAAGAGCGCAAGAAGCGTGAAGCTGAAGTGGCAAAAGAACGCGCCGCTGCTGCTGCCGCTGCTCCTGCTCCTGCCGCGGATACGCCCAGAGCGGCCCGCCCGGCGCCGAACAAACCCGCGCCTGCTGCCGCGCCGCGTAAAGCAGACCGTGAACGCGAACAGCGTCAGAACCGCGGCAAGGGCCAGGATGATGGCCGCCGTTCGGGTAAGCTGACATTGGGGCAGGCCACTGGCGGCGGCGGCAATCGCCACCGGTCGATGGCGTCGATGAAGCGCAAGCAAGAGCGTGCCCGGCAAAAAGCCATGGGCGGCCAGGTCGAGCGTGAAAAGGTCATCCGCGACGTTCAGCTGCCAGAGGCGATTGTGGTTTCGGAACTGGCCAACCGGATGGCGGAGCGCGTTGGCGAAGTTGTCAAATCGCTGATGAACATGGGCATGATGGTCACGCAGAACCAGACCATCGACGCCGATACCGCGGAACTGATCATCGAGGAATTCGGCCATAAAGTGGTCCGGGTGTCCGCCTCTGACGTCGAAGACGTGATCAAAGAGATTGAGGACAAGGACGACGATCTGAAACCGCGTCCGCCGGTCATCACAATCATGGGCCACGTTGACCACGGCAAAACTTCGCTGCTTGATGCGATCCGGGATGCCCGTGTTGTGGCTGGCGAAGCCGGCGGCATCACCCAGCACATCGGCGCGTATCAGGTGAAAACCGAAAGCGGCACCGTGCTGAGCTTCCTGGATACGCCTGGCCATGCGGCCTTTACCTCGATGCGCTCGCGCGGTGCTCAGGTGACGGATATCGTGGTTCTGGTGGTTGCCGCGGATGACGCGGTGATGCCGCAGACCATCGAAGCCATCAACCACGCCAAAGCGGCGCAGGTTCCGATGATCGTGGCGATCAACAAGATCGACAAACCGGCGGCAGACCCGACAAAGGTCCGCACCGACTTGCTGCAGCACGAAGTGGTTGTGGAAGCGATGTCCGGCGACGTGCAGGACGTTGAAGTTTCCGCGGTTACCGGCCAGGGCTTGGACGAGCTGCTGGAAGCCATTGCACTGCAATCGGAAATTCTGGAACTGAAGGCCAACCCCGACCGTGCCGCCCAAGGCGCCGTGATCGAGGCACAGCTGGATGTGGGCCGCGGCCCTGTGGCAACCGTTCTGGTTCAGACCGGGACTCTGCGCCAGGGCGACATCTTTGTTGTGGGTGAGCAATACGGCAAGGTCCGTGCGTTGATCAACGACAAGGGCGAGCGCGTCCAGGAAGCCGGTCCTTCGGTTCCTGTCGAGGTTCTTGGCCTCAACGGCACCCCGGAAGCAGGCGACGTGCTGAACGTGACAGACACCGAAGCACAGGCGCGCGAGATCGCTGAATACCGTGAGCAGGCCGCCAAGGATAAACGCGCCGCTGCCGGTGCTGCGACCACGCTGGAACAGCTTATGCAGAAGGCCAAGGACGACGAAAATGTCTCCGAGCTGCCGATCCTGGTCAAAGCTGACGTGCAAGGCTCTGCCGAAGCCATCGTTCAGGCGATGGAAAAGATCGGCAACGACGAGGTGCGCGTGCGCGTGCTGCATTCGGGCGTCGGTGCGATCACCGAAACTGATGTCGGCCTCGCCGAAGCCTCCGGTGCGCCGATCATGGGCTTCAACGTCCGTGCCAATGCTTCGGCCCGCAACACCGCCAACCAGAAGAGCGTTGAGATCCGCTACTACTCGGTGATCTACGACTTGGTGGATGACGTGAAAGCGGCGGCCTCGGGCCTGCTGTCTGCCGAGATCCGCGAGAACTTCATCGGTTATGCGCAGATCAAGGAAGTCTTCAAGGTTACCGGTGTTGGCAAGGTTGCCGGCTGTCTGGTCACCGAAGGCATTGCCCGCCGTTCGGCAGGTGTCCGCCTGCTGCGCGACAACGTGGTAATCCACGAAGGCACGCTGAAGACACTGAAGCGTTTCAAAGACGAAGTGTCCGAAGTTCAGTCCGGTCAGGAATGCGGTATGGCGTTTGAAAACTACGATGATGTCCGTCCGAACGACGTGATTGAAATCTTCGAACGCGAAGAAGTCACCCGGACCCTTGACTGATCGTTGCTAAATCCAAATTGAAGAGCAGGCCCTGGCACCATTGCCGGGGCCTGTTTCTTTAGGCGGTTCCATTGTCATGTGCCGCAGGGGCCGAAGCGCACTTGAAGGCTACCCTATCGTTGATGCTGAATGCGCCGTCCACGCAGGTCCATTCTGCATGTGCGGAGGGTGCAAAGACAGTTGACGAATTGGCGGAACGACAGAGTGGAAATGAGACAGACCAGTCCGCAAAGAAAAATTTTGTCAATTTGCTTTGGCCTTGCGGGCCCAAAAACGGGGCAGCACTGTCTGCAATCCCATTTTTTGCCTGACATGCGTGATGAGTGATAGCTCAGGCAACAGGCGGCACCGGGCGGCCTTCATATGTTCTATTACCAACTCGCACCGCGATTTTCCCGTCAGGGAGTGTCCTTATGAAAATGCCCTGAATCAGCGAAAAACTGCCAACTGCGATTGTCCTTAGCATGGTCTTCTCCTGCCCAATTGAAACTTCGGGTAGTCAAATTCTTCGTACCTGATGCTTATGGAGAATGATTAATAAAGGGTTCACGGGCGCCAGGCCAGGGAGCTAAAGCCCCGATAAAACGCCAAAATTCACCCTTGGGAAACATGAAACCGCTGCGTTGCGGCTCCATGTATTTTAGAGCCAGTCGCGCAGAATCGGGATCAGCGGGATATCGGCCGGCGGCATCGGATAGTCCCGCAAATCCTGCGGCCGCACCCATTTCAGGGTTTGGCCTTCATTGGCCTGCGGGACGCCGTCCCACTTACGGCAGGCAAAAAGCGGCATCAGCAGGTGGAAATCCTCGTAGGAGTGGCTGGCGAAGGTCAGCGGCGCCAGGCAGGACGCCCAGGTGTCGATGCCTAGTTCCTCTTGTAACTCACGGATCAATGCTGCCTCGGGTGTTTCGCCTGGTTCGATCTTGCCGCCAGGAAACTCCCACAGGCCGGCCATGGATTTACCTTCGGGGCGCTGCGCCAGCAGCACGCGCCCGTCCACGTCGATAAGCGCAACAGCGGAAACAAGGATCACCTTCATGACCGGTAATCCGCGTTGATCGAGATATACTGATGGGTCAGATCGCAGGTCCAAACCGTGGCTTTGCCGGCACCCAGTCCCAAGCCAACTTTGATGGTGATCTCTTGTTTTTTCATCTCTGCTGCGCCCAGATCTTCCTTGTAGTCTGGTGCGACCCAGCCTTTTTCGGCCACCAGCACATTGCCAAATGAGATTGACAGCAGGTCCCGGTCGGCAGCCGCGCCGGATTTGCCGACCGCCATTACCACGCGGCCCCAGTTCGGGTCCTCGCCCGCAATCGCGGTTTTCACCAGCGGCGAGTTGGCGATAGCTAGGCCATGCACCTTTGCATCCGCATCCGAAGCTGCGCCGGTCACCTGGATTTCCACAAATTTGGTCGCGCCCTCGCCATCGCGCACCACCTGGTGTGACAGGTTTAGCATGACCCGCTCCAGGCCTGCTGCAAACTCCGCGCTTCCAGTCGCGTCGACGCCCGAAGCGCCGGTGGCGCACAGCATCAGGCTGTCGGACGTCGAGGTGTCGCTGTCCACGGTGATGCAATTGAAAGTCCGGTTGCAGATCTCAGCGAGCTGTTCCTGCAGGTCGGCTTGCCCGACCTTCGCATCGGTGAAGATGTAGACCAGCATGGTTGCCATATCCGGCGCAATCATGCCTGAACCCTTGGCGATGCCGGCGATCTTGACTGTTTGGCCGCCGATCCCCACCGTGGCGCTGGCGCCTTTGGCAAAGGTGTCGGTGGTCATGATCGCCTGGGCGGCGCCTTCCAGCGTGCCTTCATCCAAGGCATCGTTCAGTTCGCTGACCTTCGCGACAATCCGGTCATGCGGCAGCGGCTCGCCGATGACACCGGTGGAGGCAGTAAAAACACGCCTGGAAGGCAGGCCGGTTGCCTGTGCAACTGCAGTGGTGATCTCCGCAACCGAGCTTTGCCCGAAATGACCGGTGAAGGCATTGGAATTGCCGGAGTTCACCAGGATTGCCGCACCGGCATCAGCATTGCCGCCCAGCTTGGCTTGGCAGTCCAGAACCGGGGCAGAACGGGTCTTGGAGCGGGTGAAAACCCCTGCAACCGCAGTGCCCGGGTCCATCACTGCCAGCATCACATCGGTCCGGCCCTGATACTTGACCCCGGCCGCGGCTGATGCAAAACGCACGCCCTTGATCACCGGAAGATCGGGGAAGCTGGCAGGTGCCAGCGGCGAGACGGGCATGGGGGCGGCCATGATCAGTTCCTAACCAGGCTAAGATCTTTGAGAATTGCCGGATTCAGATCCTCAATCTCAGACCGTTCGATTTCGGCGGACGCGGTCAGTTCATTCACGCTCTCTTCCACTGCCTTTTGGCGCAATTCCTCGGCCAGCTGTGCCCGCACTTCTTCAAACTCGGGGGCTTCGGTCTTGCGGCGCTCACGCAGCAGAATCACATGCCAGCCGAACTGGGTTTTCACGGGTCCTGAAATTTCGCCCGAATGAAGCTTCAGAACGGCATCTTCGAACTCCGGCACCATTCGGCCTGTGGTGAACCAGCCCAGATCGCCGCCGCTGGGACCGGAGGGGCCGGTGGATTTTTCCTTGGCAAGCGTGGCGAAATCGGCGCCGGCGTCCAGCTCCTTTTTGACGTCCTGTGCGTCTTCTTCACTTTCGACGAGGATATGGGCGGCATGAAACTCGTCTCCACCGTCACCGGAAGAGTATTTTCCGTCATAGGCGGCGCGCAGCGCATCCTCGCTGCTGGCCTTTTCCATGATCATATCGATCACGTTGGCGGCCAGCATGGCGCGCTCTTCGTTTTCAACGGACAATTGTACGTAACGAGGCACTTCGCCGTGCAGCTGCTGTTTCAGCGCGGTTTGCTGAACCAGCTGATCCAGGATGGCATTGTAGAGCACGTCATCAGGCAGCTGTTTGTACTGGTCGGGCAGGTTTTCGCGGGCCATGACCATATGGCCGATGGTGATATCTTCGCCATTGACCGAGGCAACAACCGTGTTGGCATGTGGCGCAGCAACTGCGGCCAGCGGCAACGCAGAACAGGCTGCCACCGCCATGCCGCGCAGAAAAGTGAGACCTTTACGCATTGAAACCTTCCTATTCCTAGGCCGCATAGGGGCCTGCCGTTGACACTCTATACCCTGCCGCTTACATCGCCTTGAGGCCATTGGCAGGACCGTCTTTCCACCATTGTTTATGGGTTGCGGACACGGCGGGCAAGCCTGCCCGATGCAAAGGCCGGACATAGGATCGCTGGAGAAAACATGCTGGGTTTCGGAACACTCGCCAAAAAGGTTTTCGGCACGCCGAATGACCGTAAGATCAAGGCGACACGGCCGCTGATTGCACAGATCAACGCGCTGGAGGATATGTTCGCGAAGCTCAGCGATGACGGGCTGAAGGACAAGACTGAGGAGCTGCGCAAGCGCGCATTGGGCGGTGAAAGCCTGGACGCGCTGCTGCCCGAAGCCTTTGCCAACGTGCGTGAAGCGGCCAAACGGGCTCTGGGTCTGCGGGCTTTTGATACCCAGCTGATGGGCGGTATTTTTCTGCATCAGGGTAACATTTCCGAGATGAAGACCGGCGAGGGCAAGACCCTGGTGGCGACCTTCCCGGCCTATCTGAATGCGCTGACCGGCAAGGGCGTGCATGTGGTAACGGTGAACGAATACCTGGCCACGCGGGATAGTGAATGGATGGGCAAGGTGTTTGCGCAGCTGGGCATGACCACCGGCGTGATCTGGTCGGGGCAAGCCGACGCCGAGAAGATGGCCGCCTATGACAGCGACGTCACCTATACCACCAACAACGAACTGGGTTTCGACTATCTGCGCGACAACATGAAACCGTCGCTGGACCAGGTGTTTCAGAAGCAGCACAACTTTGCCATCGTCGATGAGGTCGACTCGATCCTGATCGACGAGGCCCGTACTCCGCTGATCATCTCCGGCCCGGCCGAGGACAGGTCCGAACTCTATTCGACTATCGACAAAGTGATCCCGCTGTTGTCGGAAGAACATTTTGAGATCGACGAGAAAACCCGTGGTGTGACCTTTACTGAGGATGGCAATGAATACCTGGAGCAGACGCTGCGCGAGCACGGATTGCTGGAAGAGGATGCCTCGCTCTACGATCCGGAAAGCACCACGGTTGTCCACCACGTGAACCAGGCCCTGCGTGCGCACAAGCTGTTCCAGCGGGACAAGGATTATATCGTCCGCAACGGTGAAGTTGTTCTGATCGATGAGTTCACTGGCCGTATGATGCCGGGCCGCCGCCTGTCCGAAGGATTGCACCAGGCCATCGAGGCCAAGGAAGAGGTCAATATCGAGCCGGAGAATACCACCCTGGCCTCGGTTACCTTCCAAAATTACTTCCGGCTTTATGACAAGCTCTCGGGCATGACCGGCACTGCGATGACCGAGGCTGATGAGTTCGCCGAGATCTACAGCCTGGGTGTGGTTGAAGTGCCGACCAACCGCCCGATTGCGCGGGTGGATGAGGACGATCAGGTGTACCGCACCGCCCGTGAGAAATATGAGGCGATGATCAAGGAAGCCAAGGTAGCGCATGCAAAGGGCCAGCCGGTTCTGCTTGGCACGACCTCGATCGAGAAATCCGAACTGCTGAGCCAGATGCTGCAGCAGGACGGCATCCCGCACAACGTTTTGAACGCCCGCCACCATGAGCAGGAAGCGCAGATCGTTGCAGATGCCGGCCGCTATGGCGCGGTGACCATTGCCACCAACATGGCCGGCCGCGGCACCGATATTCAGCTCGGCGGCAACGTCGAGATGAAAGTGCTGGAAGTGCTGGAGCAGAACCCCGAGGCTGATCCAGCAGAACTGCGCGCGGCCGAAGAAGCCAAACACGCCGAGGAAAAGCAAAAGGTGCTGGACGCAGGCGGGTTGTTTGTGATGGCTTCCGAACGCCACGAAAGCCGCCGCATCGACAATCAGCTGCGCGGCCGTTCGGGCCGTCAGGGCGATCCGGGCCGGACCCGGTTTTATCTCAGCCTTGAAGACGATCTGATGCGCATTTTCGGCTCGGAACGGTTGGACAAACTGCTGTCATCGCTGGGCATGAAGGAAGGCGAGGCGATCATTCACCCCTGGGTGAATAAATCGCTGGAACGCGCGCAGGCCAAGGTCGAAGGCCGCAACTTCGATATGCGCAAAAACGTTCTGAAGTTTGACGATGTGATGAACGATCAGCGGAAAGTGATCTTCAATCAACGCCGCGAAATTATGGCCGCCGAGGATCTGTCCGAGATTGTCGATGATATGCGTCACGAGGTGATCGACGATCTGCTCGACACCCACATGCCGCCCAAAACCTACGCCGATCAGTGGGACACAGCAGGCCTGCAGGAGCAGGTCCGCGAGATGCTGAGCATTGACGCACCGGTGGCGGAATGGGCCGCCGAAGAAGGCGTCGATGACGAGCAGATCCGGGAACGTCTGGTCCAGGCTTCTGACAAGATGATGGCGGAAAAAGCCGCGGCCTTTGGTCCTGAAAACATGCGTAACATCGAAAAGCAGGTTCTGCTGCAGACCATAGACAAGAACTGGCGTGAGCATCTGCTGACACTGGAGCATCTGCGCTCGGTGGTGGGTTTCCGCGGCTATGCGCAACGTGATCCGCTCAATGAATACAAGAACGAAAGCTTTCAGCTGTTCGAAAACATGCTCGATTCCTTGCGTGAAGAAGTGTCCCAGCAACTTGGCCGCGTGCGTCCGATGACTGAGGAAGAGCAGCAGCAGATGCTGAAGGAAATGGCTGCCCGCCAGGCCGCAATGCAGCAAATGGCAGTTCCGCAGCCAAGCGCAGCCGAAGCTCCGGCAGAAGACCCGGCACCGGGTTTCGTGGAGGATGATCCGGCGACCTGGGGCAACCCCTCACGCAATGACAGATGCCCTTGCGGGTCGGGTAAGAAGTTCAAGCACTGCCACGGCAGCCTGGCCTGAAACCTGAAGAAGACATGTAGGTTCCATTTTGAACCTGCGTCCGGCGACGGGCGGGTGATCTCCCGCCCGTCGCTTGTCTTTTGGCAAAGACCGCTTCCGTTGGGCTTGGCGCCGCGCTGTGCGCAGCGTACTTGGCTGCTAAGGGCTTTTGGAGCTGCCAAGGCACGGGGCGTATAATCGGATTTGTTTCCGGACAGGCAACAAAGATGGCGTGATTGCCGTATTTGCCGGAATCTCTCCTGCTGGCGGCCACAAACTGGCCGGTATTTGCAGACATGCTTCCTTAACCAAACTGGTTCTGGAGGATCTAATGCTAAGCAAACAGGTGATGCTGACAAGCGCGACGACGCTGGCTTGTGCTTTGGGCATCGGATTCTACATGCAGGCGTCTGGCCCGGGCTTGGTAGTCAACGCCGCTATCCGGACTGCTGCGGCTGATCCTGAAATTCCAGCGGAACCCGAAGCTGCTCAGCTGCAGATCGAAAAGATCACCCTGACATCGGCGCCGCATGCTGCAATTGCATTGAAAGCGGGCAGCGAGCCAGCAGAACCGGATTACAGAGCGTCCTGCCAGTTGACGGCCATGGCTGAAGCTGCCCCGAGGGCGATGGTTAATCTCATTGTTGAGGCATCCTGCAGGCCAAACGAGCGCTTAACTGTGCATCACAGCGGCATGACCTTTACTGCTGCGCTGGATCACTCAGGCCGGCTCAGCACACTGGTGCCGGCTTTGACCCGAACCGCGGTCTTCATCGCAGAGACTTCAGGTGGCAGCGGAGCTGTCGCCGTTGCAGAGGTCGACGGCCTTGAAACTGTTGAGCGGATTGTTCTTCAATGGACAGGTAACAGCGGTTTCGAAATCCATGCCCGCGAGTTTGGCGCCGCCTATGGCAGCGCTGGCCATGTCTGGCACGGCGCGGCCGGGGCCGGGCAGGTCGTGCGCTTGGGCGATGACAGCCAATTGGCACCGCGTATTGCCGATGTTTACAGCCTGCCAAGTGACACAAGCGAGTCCGGTACCGTGTCCCTGACCGCTGAGGCCGAAGTGACGGCCGCCAATTGCGGCAGGGATGTTTCCGCCCAGGCACTGCAATTGCGCGGTGGACAGCTCACCAGCCGGGATTTGGTGATGGCAATGCCGGATTGCGATGCAATGGGCAGCTTTCTGGTGTTGAATAATCTGGTAGAAGACTTGAAAATCGCATCCAACTGATTTGCGGTAACTTCAGGTATCCATATGACCTTCTTTCGTGCGGCCATTTGCGCCGCACTTTTTCTGGCAGTCTTTGCGCGCGGTCTTGCTGCTCAGGACGTCACCCTGTCTTCCCCGGATGGCGCAGTTGAAATCACTGGCACGCTGCTGGGATTCGACGGCGAGTTTTATCGGGTGCAGACCCAGTTCGGCGAACTCACCGTCGATGGTTCAGGCGTTGCGTGCGATGGGCCTGGCTGCCCCAGTCTGTCCGGATTTGTTTCGGAAATCACTTTGGCTGGTTCTTCCGCCATGTCAGAAGTTCTGATGCCTGCGCTGATTGAAGGCTTCGCCCTGCGAAATGGCTATCAGACTCACTTGGAGGCATTGCCCGACGGGAATTTCAGTCATGTCCTGCTGCGCGGGCAAAAGCCGGCCGCACGTTTCACTTTCCTGGCCAGTAATACCGATGGAGGATTTGCGGCTCTTATCGCGGATGAGGCGGATGTGGCGATGGCATTGCGGGAAATCCGGCCGCTTGAACAAAAGGCCGCCCGTGCCGCAGGACTGGGTGATCTGACCGGCCCGGGCCGCAGCCGTGTTCTTGCGTTGGACGCCTTTGTGCCGGTCGTGGCGCCCAGCAACCCGGTGCGCGAGATTTCCTTGCTTCAACTGGCAGGGATATATTCCGGTCAGATCACTAACTGGCAAACGGTTGGCGGTCCTGATGCCCCGATTTCGCTGCATATGCCGGTTTCCGGCTCCGGCCTCGCCCAGGCGGTGGAGGATCGGCTGATGGTACCTTTTGGAGCTGGGTTTACAACACGAATCCGCCGCCATGACCGCAGCAGCACACTTGCCCGCCGGGTTCTCGTCGATCCCTTTGCCATAGGCATCGCCAGCTTTGCCGAGAAAGGCGCGGCGCGGATGCTGACTTTGACCGGCCCTTGCGGGTTCTCTCTGCAGGCCAGCCGCCGGGCAGTAAAGACTGAAGACTATCCGCTGACGGTTCCCATGTTCCTTTACCTGCCGGCCCGCCGCCTGCCCAAGATTGCGCGGGATTTCCTGGCTTATGTGCGGGGACCTGCGGCGCAGGCAGTCATTCGCCGGGCAGGATTTGTCGATCAGGCGCCAGAACGGATCCCGGTCAGCCGCCAGGGCCGCCGCCTGGCAAATGCGATTCTGGCTTCAAAGGAAAAATCCGGACTGGAGGAACTTCAGCGGCTGGTGACCCTGCTGGGCGACATGCGGCGGTTGACCATCTCGTTCCGGTTCGAACCTGGATCAGCGCGCCCTGATGCGCAGTCCCGCAGCAACGTCGAGCAGCTGGCCCGCGCGCTGGAGGCAGGAGAGTTTGACGGAAAAGAAATTGTTTTTGCTGGGTTTTCTGATGGTGTCGGGCCATCTGAAGGCAATCGGCGGATTGCTCTGAAGCGGGCTGGTGCGGTTCGGGATGCGGTGATCAAAGCAGCAGAGACGGCAGATGCAACCCGGGTGCAGATCAGCACACATGGCTTTGGCGAGGCCCTGCCGATGGCCTGTGACGACAGCGAATGGGGGCGGCAGATCAACCGCCGGGTTGAGGTCTGGGTGCGCTGAGTACCGGGGTGGCGGGCGGGCTCCCGCGCATTTGACACGGCATCAGCGATGCCTTGTAAATCCTTGGGCCGGGCACCGCGCTGGCGCGCGCTGCGGCAGCGCTAGAGAAGCCCGCGGGCGCGAAAGCTTAACTCGGTGGATTTACCGATGATCAGGTGGTCGTGCAGGGTGATGCCAAGGGCGGTCAGCGCGGCCTGAACCTGATTGGTCATACTGAGGTCGCTGTCCGAAGGTGTGGGGTCGCCGGAAGGGTGATTATGTACTAAAATCAAAGCACTAGCGTTGATCTCAAGAGCCCGCTTGGCGACCTCCCGGGGGTAAACCGGGACATGGTCGACGGTGCCTCGCGCCTGTTCTTCGTCGGCGATCAGCACGTTCTTGCGATCAAGGAACAGGATACGGAATTGTTCAGTTTCGCGGTGCGCCATGGTGGTATGGCAGTAGTCCAGCAATGCGTCCCAACTGGAAATCACCTGCCGCTGCATCACGCGGGCGCGGGCCATGCGGTGGGCTGCGGCCTCCAGTACCTTAAGGTCGGTGATCACCGCATCGCCGATGCCCCTGATCTGGGCCAGCCGTTCCGGAGAGGCCGTTACAACCCGGTTGAAATCTCCGAAACTATCAAGAAGCAGCCGGGCCAGAGGCTTTACGTCGCGGCGCGGAATGGAGCGGAACAGGACCAGTTCAAGAAGCTCGTAGTCCGGCATTGCGGCGGCACCGCCCTGCAGGAAACGCTCGCGCAGGCGGGCGCGGTGGTCCTTGATGTAGGAGGGCAGGCGGCCTTGGGGCAGGGGGGCCGCAGGGATTTCGTCGCCGCCGGGAAACAGCGGCAGCGAAACTTCCTCGAATGCGGGATCCTTGGCCATGGCGCCATGGTGGTGCCATCTTGGTTGAGGAAGTGTTAATGTGGGCCGTGTTGCGGCAGCCGGGGGATGACAGGCGTGCACCCCCTGTACACCCCCTTATGCACCACCGCGGTGCGGCATGGGCTGTGAGAGAAGAAGGGACGGGGCAAAAAGAAAAGCGCCCCGAGTGGGGGGCGCTTTTGATTGAGCCGGTTTAGGCAAATGCCCGGGGCTCCGCCCGTTCGGCCCTGAAACGCTCCCCCGGAGCGTTTCCAGGACGGGCCTCACCCCTTCATGCCGTCCCAGAAGCTTTTCACCGAAGAGAAGAAGCTGCGGGACTCGGGGTTGGTGTTGTCCTCGGACATTTCCTCGAACTCGCGCAGAAGTTCTTTCTGGCGGGCAGTGAGGTTGACCGGAGTTTCCACCGCCAGTTCAATGAACATGTCGCCGGTGGCACCGCCGCGCAGGGCTGGCATACCTTTGCTGCGCAGACGCATCTGACGGCCGGACTGGCTGCCTTCGGGGATCTGGACCCGGCCGCGGCCGCCGTCGATGGTCGGCACCTCGATGGAACCGCCAAGGGCTGCCTTGGCCATGCTGACCGGCACCCGGCAGTACAGGTTGTTGCCGTCGCGCTCGAACAGGGCGTGCGGAGCAACCTCGACAAAGATGTAGAGATCACCGGGAGGGCCGCCGCGCAGGCCTGCTTCGCCTTCGCCTGCCAGGCGGATGCGGGTGCCTGTTTCAACTCCCGCCGGGATGTTCACCGACAGCGAGCGGTCCTTTTCCACCCGGCCGTGGCCGTGGCAGGATTTGCACGGGTTTTTGATGATCTGACCCAGGCCCGAACAGGTCGGGCAGGTGCGTTCAACGGTGAAGAAGCCCTGCTGCGCGCGGACTTTTCCCATGCCAGAACAGGTCGGGCAGGTTGTGGGTTCCACGCCGCCTTCGGCGCCGGTGCCCTCGCAGGAGGTACAGGAGACCGAGGTCGGAACCTTGATGGTCTTGTGCAAGCCGCCAAAAGCGTCTTCCAGCGAGACCCGCAGATTATAACGCAGGTCAGCACCGCGGGAAGCCCGCTGCCGTCCGCCGCCGCCACCGCGCTGGCCGCCCATGAAATCGCCGAACAGGTCGTCGAAGACGTCGGAAAAGGCGGAGGAGAAGTCGCCGCCGCCAAAGCCTTGGCCCTGACCGCCGCGCTGGCCGCCGCCCATGCCGTTTTCAAACGCAGCATGGCCAAAGCGGTCATAGGCGGCCTTTTTTTCGGCGTCCTTCAGGACGTCATAAGCCTCGTTGGCTTCCTTGAACTGCGATTCGGCGTCCGGATTGTCGGAATTCCGGTCGGGGTGCAGTTCTTTGGCCTTCTTGCGAAAGCCCTTTTTGATTTCGTCTGCGGTGGCGCCCTTGGCCACGCCCAGAACGTCGTAATAGTCGCGTTTTGACATCGGATAACCCCATCTGCCTCAACGAAAATGGGCCGGTCCGGGGTCCGGACCGGCCCGCTATGGCCTGCGTATCAGGCGTTAGCGTTTGTCGTTGTCCAGGTCTTCGAATTCCGCGTCAACGATGTCGTCATCCGCAGGGCTTGCGGTCTCATCCGCGGCGGCCGGCTCGTCTTCGCTGTCCGCTTCGGCCTGTGCTTTGTAGATCGCTTCACCCAGCTTCATAGCGGACTCGGTGACGTTCTGAATGCCCGCTTTGATTTTCTCGGCAGTCGATTTCTCGTTCTCCAGATCATCCTTCAGCGCGGCGATGGCCAGTTCGATCACCTCGACGGTCGACGGATCGACCTTATCAGTGTGCTCTTCCACGGCTTTTTCTGTCGAGTGGATCAGGCTTTCGGCCTGGTTCCGGGCTTCGATCAGCTCGCGGCGTTCCTTGTCCGCTTCGGCGTTCTCTTCGGCGTCCTTAACCATTTTTTCGATATCATCGTCCGAGAGGCCGCCCGATGCCTGGATGGTGATCTGCTGTTCCTTGCCGGTCGCCTTGTCCTTGGCGCCAACCGACACGATGCCGTTGGCGTCGATGTCAAAGGTCACTTCGATCTGCGGCAGGCCGCGGGGCGCCGGCGGGATTTCCTCGAGGTTGAACTGGCCGAGCATCTTGTTGTCGGCGGCCATTTCACGCTCACCCTGGAAGCAGCGGATAGTCACGGCGTTCTGGTTGTCTTCCGCGGTCGAGAACACCTGGGACTTCTTGGTCGGGATGGTGGTATTACGGTCGATCAGTCGGGTGAAGACGCCGCCCAGGGTTTCAATACCCAGGGACAGCGGGGTCACGTCGAGCAGCACCACGTCCTTGACGTCGCCCTGAAGAACGCCGGCCTGGATGGCGGCGCCCATGGCAACCACTTCATCCGGGTTCACACCCTTGTGCGGCTCTTTGCCGAAGAATTTGGTGACTTCTTCAATGACGCGCGGCATGCGGGTCATGCCGCCAACCAGAACCACTTCGTCAATGTCGGAAGCGGACAGGCCAGCGTCCTTGAGGGCCGCCTTGCAGGGATCCATCGAACGCTTGATCAGGTCGGAGACCAGGCTTTCCAGCTTGGCACGGGTCAGTTTCATCACCATGTGCAGCGGCTGGCCCGAAGACGGGTCCATCGAGATGAACGGCTGGTTGATCTCGGTCTGCGAGGTGGAGGAGAGTTCGATCTTGGCTTTCTCTGCGGCCTCTTTCAGGCGCTGAAGGGCCATTTTGTCCTTGGACAGATCGACACCGTTTTCCTTTTTGAACTGGTCCGCCAGGTAGTTGACGATACGCATGTCAAAGTCTTCGCCGCCCAGGAAGGTGTCGCCGTTGGTCGACTTCACTTCGAACAGGCCGTCGTCGATTTCCAGGATAGTCACGTCGAAGGTGCCGCCGCCGAGGTCATAAACCGCGATGGTCTGGGTTTCTTCCTTGTCGAGGCCGTAGGCCAGCGCAGCCGCGGTCGGCTCGTTGATGATGCGCAGCACCTCGAGGCCAGCAATCTTACCGGCGTCTTTAGTGGCCTGACGCTGTGCGTCGTTGAAATAGGCCGGGACAGTGATGACTGCCTGGGTGACTTCCTCGCCCAGGTAGGATTCCGCGGTCTCTTTCATCTTACCCAGGGTAAAGGCAGAGATCTGCGACGGGGAGTATTTCTCACCCTTGGCTTCGACCCATGCGTCGCCGTTGCCGCCGTTGACGATGGAAAACGGCACCATCTTTTTGTCTTTGGCGACTGCGGCGTCGTCGAACCGGCGGCCGATCAGACGCTTGACGCCAAACACGGTGTTGTCGGGGTTAGTGACGGCCTGGCGTTTGGCCGGCTGGCCGACCAGGCGTTCGTTGTCGGTAAAGGCAACAATAGACGGGGTTGTGCGTGCGCCCTCGGCGTTTTCAATCACGCGGGGCTGGGAGCCATCCATGATGGCCACGCAGGAGTTGGTGGTACCCAGGTCAATGCCGATAACTTTGCTCATTTGCGATCCCTTTTTACTACTCAAGGCGATTACCCGAGGCCTGAACCCGTTGCGGCATCCTGGCCCCGATGGAAGTTGCGGTTTGGTCTGCACCTTGCCGCGTCCCGGCGTATATAGGGAGCAGAAAACGCCCCTGCAAGCGCTCAGGCACGCTGAGATGCGTGAATCAATGCGCTTTTTTGCAAGGGTCATGGTTAAGGATGGATGAACGGCAATGACCTTGCTGCGTGTGCGCGGATTTGATGTCTACAAGGGGTTTCTTGAACCGGCCAGGCAAGCAGCGTTGATAGACGCGTTGCGGCCGGTGCTGAAGGCGGCGCCGCTGTTCTCACCCAAGGTGCCGGGGGGCGGGCAGATGTCGGTGCGGATGACATCGGCGGGGCAATTCGGCTGGTATTCTGACGCCTCCGGCTACCGCTATGCTGAGCAGCACCCCTCAGGGCGGAACTGGCCGGAAATCCCGGAGGCAATATTGGAGATTTGGCGGCAATTGACCGGGCAGGAGCGGGCACCGGAATGCTGCTTGCTGAATTACTATGGAGAGGGTGCGCGGATGGGGCTGCATCAGGACAAGGATGAGGCGGATTTCTCTTACCCCGTGGTATCCATCAGCTTGGGCGATGACGCGCTGTTCCGGATTGGCAACCTCAGCCGTGGCGGCAAGACGGAATCGGTCTGGCTCAACTCAGGCGATGCGGTGGTGATGGGCGGTGATGCGCGGCTGACATATCACGGGGTAGACCGGATCCGGTTCAAGTCCTCGCGGCTGCTGCCCAAGGGCGGCCGGATCAATCTGACGCTCAGAGTGGTTGCGTGACGCCGGCAGGGCGCAAAAGTTTTAAGGAAAACTTTTGCCAAGACTTTTTGAAAAGTCTTGGTCCGGGTTTTGCGGCTACCGCCGTGCGCTCCAACTGATGGAAACCTGGCGCCGGGTGTAGAATTCGCCCATCAGGCCGATCACGATCAGCACCAGCGCTACCCAAGCAGCATACTGCCAGGAACTGAAATGCGGGTTATAGTTGATAAAGACAAAGCCGCGGGCCTGGTCGATACAGTGAAACAGGGGGTTCCAGTCGAACATGGCAAGCATGAAACTGGGCAGCGTGTTGGCCAGGAACATCTTGCCCGACGCGATCATATTAGCGCGTTGGTAGATCATCGTCAGAATACTCACCAGCCCAGGTGCCCAGGGTTTCAGCACCAGGAACACCAGCCCGACGGCGGCGCCGGTGGTCCAGGCCAGCAAAATCATGCCAAAGGCGGGTATTGGCTCTTCGATATGCACGGGCGTGAATGCGACGTGGTAGACAAACAGGATGATGAACAGTGACAGCACTTGGATGTACAGCGCGCCGATTGCGGCAGATAGAATGGCCACCATCGTGTTCATCGGCGCATGCTGCATCATCGGGCTGCTGGGCCCCTCAGCACCGGCAACGGCACCGACTGTCTTGGTGTGAACCATGAACAGAAACACACCGGACATAACATAAAGCAGAAAGTCGCCGCGAATTGCTGAGCCGCGCAGGCCCAGCAGCGCGAACATGGCAAAAAACGCCCCGACGAAGAGGACGGCCTGCATGATGTTCAGCGCAAGTGCCGCAAAGGCATTATTGTGTTTGGAACGGACGCTGCGCACGACCGAATGGAATACCACCTCGCTAAGCGTGAGGAGCCCGGACAACGAGGATTGCTGCGTGCGCTGCTGAAACATGAGGCCTGTATTCTCTGCTCGAATTTGATGCGGCTGCTTGCCGTTCCGCTATCTGCGCATCATAAGGGGCAAGAGGCAAATTTTCAATTAAACCCATGTTAGGGAGATCTGCGTGACGTATGAAGACCTAGTGCCCGTGATCCGCCGCCTGGCAATTGAGGCCGGCGCAAAGATCATGGAAATCTACAATTCCGACGATTTCAACGTGAAGGTTAAATCCGACGAAAGCCCGGTAACAGCTGCGGATGAGGCTGCTGATGCGTTGATCTCGGCCGGGCTGCGGGCGGCCTTCCCGGATATGATGCTGGTCACCGAAGAACAGTCTGACTCGCACAAAGAGCGCGGCGATACCTTTCTGATCGTCGATCCGCTGGACGGCACCAAGGAATTCATCCACCGCCGCGGCGATTTCACTGTGAACATTGCGCTGGTGGAAAAAGGCGTGCCGACCCGCGGCGTGGTCTATGCGCCGGCCAAAGAACGGATGTTCTTTACCCTGGCGGATGGCAGCGCGGTTGAGGAAACCGGTGTGTTTGATCCGCACACCATCGGTGAAACCCGAGCGATCCGGGTCGCCGGCAGCGATAATGCTGCGCTGATGGTGGTGGCGTCGAAATCGCACCGCGATCAGGCAACCGACGATTACATCGGCAAGTACAAAGTGAAGGATAGCAAAAGCGCCGGCTCATCGCTGAAGTTCTGCTTGGTGGCCACTGGTGAGGCGGATCTGTATCCGCGTGTGGGCCGCACTATGGAATGGGACACAGCTGCCGGTCACGCGGTGCTTGCCGGCGCTGGCGGCAAAGTGGTGCGTTTTGACGATCACTCCCCGCTTGTTTACGGCAAGGAAGGTTATGCGAACCCGTTCTTCATTGCCTATGCACCGGCTGTGGAGCTGAAGAAAGCCTGATGTCTGTCCTGATCGTCATCCCCGCCCGCTACGCCTCGACCCGCTACCCCGGCAAGCCGCTGGTGCCGCTGACCGGTGCCACCGGTGAGGCCCGCACGCTGGTGGAACGCTCCTGGCGGGCGGCCTGTTCGGTGCAAGGCGTGGACAGGGTGGTGGTGGCGACCGATGATGATCGCATCAGGCAGGCAGCCGAAGCCTTTGGTGCCGAAGTGGTGATGACTTCGGAGACCTGCGGCAATGGCACTGAACGCTGCGCCGAGGCGCATGCAGCGCTGGGCAGCGGTTATGAGATTGTTGTGAACCTGCAGGGCGACGCTCCGCTGACGCCGCACTGGTTTGTCGAAGATCTGGTGGCGGGGCTGCGCGCAGCGCCCGGCATGGGGCTGGCTACACCGGTGCTGCGCTGCAATGGCGAGACGCTGAACAGTCTTCTGGCCGATCGCAAGGCCGGCCGGGTTGGCGGCACCACCGCAGTATTTGCCGAAGACCGCAGTGCGCTCTATTTCACTAAAGAAGTGGTTCCGTACTGCGCGCAGACCTTTGGTGATGGCGAAAACACGCCGGTCTTTCACCATGTCGGCGTCTATGCCTACCGCCCGGACGCCTTGGCGGCGTATTCTGGCTGGACGGCGGGGCCGCTGGAGAAACTGGAAGGGCTGGAACAGCTGCGCTTCCTGGAGAACGGCCGCAAAGTTCTGTGTGTCGAAGTCGAAGCCCGAGGGCGCGAGTTTTGGGAGCTGAATAACCCGGAAGATGTGCCGCGGCTGGAGACGATGATGAAGAAGATGGGTCACGAGTAGGCGAAGAATGGTAAAAGGTACTGACACAGGCAGAAGCACACTGATGGGATGCAGCCCGGGGCCGCTGGCAGCCGCATCGCGAATTGTTGGGGACAGCCAGGTCTAGCGGAGCTTTATCTCTCCTCACTTGCGGGGAGGGCGGTATCCGGCCTGGAATTTTAGTATTGAGAGAGCGCCATGCGTAAAAAGGTAACTAAGGCAATTTTTCCCGTTGCAGGTATGGGAACACGTTTCCTTCCCGCAACCAAATCCGTTCCGAAAGAAATCATGACACTGGTCGACCGGCCACTGGTGCAATACGCCATTGACGAGGCGCGCGCGGCCGGGATCAAGGAGTTCATCTTTGTCACGTCGCGCGGCAAAGGTGCACTGGAAGATTATTTTGACCATTCACCCGTTCTGGAGCAGGAACTGCGTAAAAAGGGCAAACAGGATCTGCTGGATTTGCTGCAAGGCACCAATATGGAATCCGGTGCCATCGCCTATATCCGCCAGCACAAGGCGCTGGGCCTGGGCCATGCGGTCTGGTGCGCCCGCCGGCTGATCGCCAATGAACCCTTTGCGGTGATCCTGCCGGATGATGTGATCGCGGCGGAAAAACCCTGCTTGCAGCAGATGGTCGAAGCCTACGAGGAAACCGGCGGCAATATGGTGGCTGCGATGGAGGTTCCGCCTGAAAAGACGTCCTCTTACGGTGTGCTTGACGTGAAGGACGACATGGGCCAGGTGGTTGCGGCCAATGGGATGGTAGAAAAGCCAAGTGCAGGCGAGGCGCCTTCAAACCTGGCTGTGATCGGCCGCTATATCCTGTCGCCTTCTGTATTGAAAAACCTCAACAAGATGAAGTCGGGTGCGGGCGGCGAGATCCAGCTGACCGATGCCATTGCCGAGGACATAGCGCAGGACGTGCCGGTTTACGGCTACCGGTTCCGCGGCCAGCGGTTTGATTGCGGTTCCAAGGCAGGCTTTTTGCAGGCCACAGTGGCCTTTGCGCTGGCGCGTGAAGAGTTGCGGGATGATCTGATGAACTACATTTCCGAAATCGCGCAGGTTGGCAAAGCCGCGCAATAACGACTCTGGCCGCCTCCCGGGGCGGCCCTGCATGGGGCAAAGACAGTGACACATATCCTGGTGACCGGCGGTGCCGGCTATATTGGTTCGCATGCTTGCAAGGCACTGAAAGCGGCGGGTTACACCCCGGTAACCTACGACAACCTGGTGACCGGCTGGCAGAACGCGGTGAAGTTCGGCCCGTTTGAGCAGGGCGACTTGAATGACCGGGCGCGGCTGGATGAGGTCTTTGCCAAGTACCGACCGGCTGCTGTGATGCATTTTGCGGCGCTCAGCCAGGTTGGCGAAGCGATGAGCGAGCCGGGCCGCTATTGGGCGAACAACACCGGCGGGTCGCTGAACCTGATCGAGGCCGCAGTGGCTGCGGGCTGTCTGGACTTCGTGTTCTCCTCGACCTGTGCGACCTATGGCGAGCATGACAATGTGGTGCTGGACGAGAACACGCCGCAGCTGCCACTGAATGCCTATGGCGCCTCCAAGCGTGCGGTGGAGGATATCCTCAAAGATTTTGGAGCTTCGAACGGGTTGCGTTCGGTGGTTTTCCGCTATTTTAACGTAGCGGGTGCTGATCCAGAGGCTGAAGTGGGCGAGTTCCACCGTCCCGAAACCCATCTGGTGCCGCTGGTGCTGGATGCTGTTGCAGGCAAGCGCGATGCGCTGACCATTTTCGGCACTGATTACGATACCCCGGACGGCACCTGCATCCGCGACTATGTGCATGTCTGCGATCTGGTGGATGCGCATGTGCTGGGGCTGAAGTGGCTGGAAGAAGGCAAGGGAAGCCAGGTGTTCAACCTTGGCACCGGTTCTGGCTTTTCTGTGCGCGAAGTGATGGACAAGGCCGAGGCGGTGACCGGTCAAAAGGTGCCGTGCAACACGGGTGAGCGCCGGGCGGGAGACTGCACCAAGCTGGTGTCGGGCTCGACACGGGCGGTCACCGATCTGGGTTGGGAGCCGCGCCGCTCAACCCTGGAGATGATGATCGCCGATGCCTGGGAGTGGCATAAGACAGGTTATTACGAGGCCTAAGTATAACATGATGCGCTCCGCTGCTGCTGACATGCCGCCCCTGGGCCTTGCTGGGGCCTACAGGATGCGGTGGAAACGGCGGCGGATGCTGTGGCGGGCATTGCGTGCCCGGCGTCAGATGCGCAAAATGGCTGACCGTACAGACCAGATCCCCGCAAACGGGGTTCTGGTCTTTATCGTTTTACGTAACGAGATCAGCCGTCTGCCTTTTTTCCTGGAGTCTTACCGGCGGCTGGGTGCCGCGCATTTCCTGGTTGTCGACAATGGCAGCGATGACGGCAGCGCCGAACTGCTGGCAGATCAGCCGGATGTCTCTGTGTGGCAGACTGCTGCCAGCTACCGGGAAGCGCGCTTTGGCCTGGACTGGCTGGGCTGGCTGCTGATCCGCTACGGCCATGGCCGCTGGTGCCTGACAGTCGATGCGGATGAGCTGTTGGTCTATTCCGGTATGGAAGAACACGGGCTGGACGACCTGACGCAAAACCTGGAACAGCAAGGGCGTCAGGGCTTTGGCGCACTGATGCTTGATCTCTACCCCAAGGGACCGCTGGGCGGGCAAAGCTATGCACCGGAACAGGATCCGTGTGAAATTCTGCAATGGTTTGATGCGGGGCCGTACCGGGCCGTTCGGCAGCAGCCGATGGGCAACCTCTGGGTACAGGGCGGCGCCCGCGAGAGAGTGTTTTTCCAAGAGCAGCCGGAACGGTCCCCGACGCTGAACAAGCTGCCGCTGATCCGTTGGAACCGCCGCTATGCCTATATGAACTCAACCCATTCGCTGCTGCCGCCGCAAATGAACGCGCTCTATAACGGGCCAGGAGGGACGGAGCCCTCAGGGATACTGCTGCATACCAAGTTCCTGCCCGAGATTGTTTCCAAGTCAGCAACAGAAAAGCAGCGGCAGCAGCACTTTCACACTCCGCTGCAGTTTGACGGCTACTACGATGGGATCTCGGGAACTCCGGATTTGTGGTATTCTGGATCGGTTCGGTACCAAGATCCGGAACAACTGGCAGCGCTTGGGTTGATGACACCGATCAACTGGTGAATTACCGAACGGCCACTGAACTGTTGCAGTCAGGCCGTGCGGATGCGTAACTGTTTCTAAATTCGTTGTTAATACAATACTCCCGTGACATATTGCGCGGAAACTTGAGGCAGGTCCTGTTAGGCCTGAACGGGTGAGCGCGCTCCCTGGATATTGGTTTGGAGTGAACGTGGGGCTTTGGGATTCTTACCGGATGCGGTTGCGGCGCAAGCGGCGTCTGGTCCGTGCGGTGCGCAAATCCAGTGAGCTGACCGCTGTGCAGGACAACACCAAAGCTATCCGGCCGGGGGATATCCTGCTGGTCTGCACCATGCGCAACGAGCAGATCCGGCTGCCCTATTTCTTGCAGTATTACCGCGGCATGGGGATCAACCATTTCCTGTTTGTCGACAATGGTTCCACCGACGGCAGTGCCGACTATCTGCGCGGCATGGGCGATGTTTCGCTGTGGCACACCACGGCGAGCTACAAGCGTTCAGGTTTCGGCATCGATTGGATGAACGGCCTGAAACGCAAATATGCGCATGGGCATTGGGTTCTGGTGGTCGATCCGGATGAGTTTTTTATCTACCCGTTTTGCGACACCCGGCCGATCCGCGCTTTGACTGACTGGTTGGACAATTCCGCGATCCGCAGTTTTTCGGCTATGCTGATTGATGTCTATCCCAAGGGCAGGATTGGCGAGGTGCCGTATCAGCCGGGGCAGAATCCTTTGGAGATTGCCCATTGGTTTGACAGCGGCAACTATACAATCAGACGCAACCCGGAATACGGCAATTTGTGGATTCAGGGCGGGCCGCGGTCGCGGGTGTTTTTTGCAGACCAGCCCCAACGGGCGCCGGCGCTGAACAAGATACCTCTCGTCAAATGGCACCGCCGCTATGCCTATGCCAGCTCTACCCACGCGCTGCTGCCGCGGGGATTGAACCAGGTCTATGAGGCTGATGGCGGTGAAAAGGCCAGCGGCGCGCTGCTGCATACCAAATTCCTCGATATCTTTACCGTAAAGGCGCAGGAGGAGCTGGTCCGCGGGCAGCATTATGCCGGCTCCACCGAGTATAAGGCCTATGCAGGCAAACTGGTGGAGCAGCCGGAGCTGTGGTGCAAATGGAGCGAGAAGTACATCAACTGGCGCCAGCTTGAGATTTTGGGAATGATGTCCAAAGGAAACTGGGCATGAGCGCGGTTGGGGTCGTCATGCTTGTGCATACCGCACTGGATCGGGCTGCGCAGGTGGTGCGGCACTGGACCGCCAGCGGTTGCCCGGTGGTGCTGCATGTGGACCGCAACGTCGGGCATCAGGCGTTCACCCGTTTCAAAGATGTGCTGGCGGATGATCCGCTGGTCCGGTTTTCCGCCCGCCACCGGTGCGAATGGGGCACTTGGGGAATTGTTGCGGCGTCGCAATCGGCGTCCGAGGTGATGCTGGCGGAGTTTCCGTTAGTGCGCCATGTCTATCTGGCCTCCGGGTCGTGCCTGCCGCTCCGGCCTGTGCAGGAGCTGATCGATTACCTGGCTGCCCGCCCGCGCACCGATTTCATCGAAAGCGCCACCACTGCGGATGTGCCGTGGATTGTCGGCGGGCTCAGCCACGAGCGGTTCACCCTGCGGTTCCCGTTCTCCTGGAAGAAACACCGCTATCTGTTCGACCGCTACGTGGATTTGCAGCGCAAGTTGCGCATCAGGCGCCGGATTCCCCCCGGGCTGGTGCCGCATATGGGGAGCCAGTGGTGGTGCCTGACCCGGCAAACCCTGTCGGCGATCCTGGAGGATCCTGAACGCCCGGTTTATGATGCCTATTTCCGCAAGGTCTGGATTCCGGATGAAAGCTATTTCCAGACTTTGGTGCGGCAGTATTCCAGCAATATCGAAAGCCGCTCGCTGACGCTGTCGAAATTCGATTTCCAGGGTAAGCCGCATATCTTCTACGACGATCATTTGCAGCTTCTGCGCCGGTCAGACTGCTTTGTTGCCCGCAAGATCTGGCCACATGCAGAACGTCTGTATCAGGCGTTTCTGACCGACCCTGCCGGCGCGATGAAGCGGACCGAACCTAACCCGGGTAAAATCGACCGGATTTTTGCCAAGGCGGTAGAGCGGCGCACCCGCGGCAGACCCGGTTTATACATGCAAAGCCGGTTTCCCGGCCAAGGCTCGGAGAATGGCATCACTTCCAGCCCCTATTCAGTGTTTCAGGGCTTTACCGAACTGTTCGACGATTTTGAAACCTGGCTGGCTCGAACCACTGGGGCGCGTGTTCATGGGCATATATTTGCACCGGATGGGGCGGCGTTTTCCGAAGGGCAGAGATTGGTCAATGGGTGCCTCAACGGCCATGCCAGGGTCCGTGACTACAATCCAGAGAGCTTTCTCACCAGCCTGATTTGGAACACCCGCGGCGAACGGCAGTGTTTTCAGTTCGGGCCAGGGGACAACCAGGCAGTGAACTGGCTGCTGGCACGGGATGCAAATGTGCAGATTTCTGTCATCAGCGGTGCCTGGGCAGTGCCGCTGTTCAAATCCAACCGCAACTTCACAGAACTCCGGCAGGAAGCGGCAAAGCTGCAGCAGACCGAGGCTGAGCAATTGCAGATCCTGCGCTCGCAATGGACCAAGGCACGGGTCCGGATCTGGAGCATGGCGGAGTTCGTAGAGGCGCCAATGGAACCATTGCAGACGATCATTGACGAAATCGGTCCTCTTGCGGCGCGTCATCTGAGCGAGGCTCCCAAGATGACGGACCTTGAGGGCTTTGGACAGTTTTTGCAGAACCTGAAAAACCAGGGCATGCACCCCTACTTGATGGGGGATTTCCCGGTTGAGCAAAGCCCTGTCAGCCTCTCCAAGCCGCAACGCAAACCCTATCTGGTACGATAAATTCTGATGTCTGATTCCTCATTCGACTATTTTGTTGTCTTCGCTGAAATGCGGACGGGCTCCAATTTTCTGGAGACCAATCTGAATGCTTTTGACGGGCTTGCCTGCCACGGCGAAGCCTTCAATCCGCATTTCATCGGCTATCCGAACAAGAGCGATATTCTGGGGGTGACTCAGGCTATGCGGGAGGCGGATCCAGCCCGGCTGATCCAGCAGATCAAGGCTGACCCAAGCGCGCTGGGCGGTTGCCGCTATTTCCATGACCATGATCCGCGGGTGCTGGACCTGATGCTGGAGGATCCGCGCTGTGCCAAGATCATCCTGACCCGCAACCCGCTGGACAGTTATGTGTCCTGGAAGATTGCCAAGGCAACCGGGCAGTGGAAGCTGACCGATGTAAAGCGCCGCAAGGACGCCAAAGCGCGGTTTGATGCAGCGGAATTTTCAGCCCATGTAGAATCGTTGCAAGATTTCCAGGTCACGCTGCTGAACCGGCTGCAGTCGCTGGGTCAGACGGCGTTCTATGTGGCCTATGAGGATCTGCAAAGCGTTGAGGTGATGAACGGGCTGGCACGCTGGCTGGGAATGTCCCAGCGGCTTGAGGCGCTGGATGAGAGCCTCAAGCGGCAGAACCCGGCGCCGGTTCTGGCTAAGGTGGCAAACCCTGACGTAATGCAAGAGGCGCTGTCGGGCATGGACCGCTTCAACTTGACCCGCACCCCGAATTTCGAGCCGCGCCGCGGCCCGGCGGTGCCTGGGTATGTGGCGGGGGTGGTGACGCCGCTGTTATATTTGCCGCTCAAGGGCGGACCGGAGCGCGAAGTCGTGCAATGGATGGCCGGGCTGGATCAGGTGGCGCCAGACGGGTTGATCCAGGGCATGAACCAGAAACAGCTGCGCCAGTGGAAACGCGGCAATAAGGGGTTCCGCAGCTTTACCGTGCTGCGCCACCCTGCGGCGCGGGCCCATGCGGTGTTCTGCCACCGGATCCTGAATGCCGGCGAGGGCAGCTTCCGGGCCATCCGCAATACGTTGCGGCGGCAGTTCGGGCTGGTTTTGCCGGAGGAAGGGCCGGACGACGGGTATACCCGAGCGCAGCACCGGGACGCTTTTGCCGGTTTTCTGAGTTTTGTCCGGGCCAATCTGTCCGGGCAGACGTCGATCCGGGCGGATGCGGAATGGGTCAGCCAAAGCCAGGTGCTGGCCGGGTTTTCTGAACTCGGGCCTCCGGATTTGCTGATCCGCGAGGCGGAGATGAGTGAGGAGCTGCCTGCACTGGCTCGCAGGCAGGGCCGGATGGAGCCGGGACCGGTGCCGGCCGCTGCGCCGCAGGTGCCCTTTGCATTGGATGATATTTACGACGCGGATCTGGAGGCGCTGATTGCCTCCGTTTACCAGCGCGACTATCTGGCGTTTGGCTTTGGTCCCTGGTGCGCAGGCTGATCTGGCAGCATGAATGCAGGCGCGATGTTACCGTGTCCGCCGGAGATTTGGCTGAGGTAAACCTCCCGGGCGGTCTTGGGACTGGCCCGACTGAAAAAGCTCCACCGGATGGCGGCTGATGACGGACGAGAGAGCTTGCGGGAAAGAAGTGGCGCAATAGCAATTCCTGGCCGCAAGCAAGTGCGCAGAAAAACCGGGAAATTCAGATACGGGCAGACGCAGCCCGGGGATCAGGCCGCTTGGACGGACTGATCTTCTGTCAGGATGGTATAAAGCGTTGCCGGGTCGTGGTTGGCGCGCAGTTTGGTGCAGAAGCTTTGTTCGCGCAGGGTGCGTGACACCAGCGCCAGTGCTTTCAAATGCTCGACGCCGGCATCTTCCGGAGCAAACAGGGCAAAGGCAATATCCACTGGCTGGCGGTCCACCGCTCCGAAGTCCAGCGGCTTCTCCAGGATCAGGAAGATGCCGCGGACTTCGCTGACAGTGTCCAGCCTGGCATGCGGCAGGGCGACGCCATGGCCAACCCCGGTGGGGCCTAGGCTTTCGCGGTCCAGCAAAGCCTCGACCGTCGCCTGGGCGTCCAGCCCGTATGCAAATTGAGCAATGTCTGCAATTTCCTGGAACAAGCGCTTCTTGCTTGAGGCCGCACCGATCACCCGGACGGCCTCTGGCTTGAGGATGCTGGAAATCTGCATATGTCTGCTCCGTTCCGGCGCCCCGTTGTGGAGGGGCGCCGATGCCTTAGATGTGATTACGGATCGATCCAGCCGATGTTGCCGTCTTCGCGGCGGTAGACCACATTCAACCCGTCTTTGCCTTCTTTGCGGAAGACCAGAACCGGTGCGCCTGCAATTTCCATCTGCATTACCGCTTCCCCGACAGACAGGGACGGTATGCGAGTCTCCATTTCGGCGACGATGATCGGCTGCAGCGAGTCCGGCTCGGTTGTTTCCGCTTCCTCAGAGGCGAGGATATACGAATTGGCGCCCAAATGTTCAACCGGTTCGCTGCGATCCTTGTGGTGGTCTTTCAGGCGGCGCTTGTAACGGCGCAGCTGTTTTTCCATTTTTTCGCAGCAAGAGTCGAATGCGGCGTAGATTTCGGTTTCGTGCGCCTTGGCCTGAGCGCTCAGCCCGGTCGACAGATGGACGGTGGCTTCACACACATATTCATGCGCCGAACGGGAAAAGACCACTGTCGCGTCGGTTGGCCGTTCTGCATATTTCTGAACGGCCGAACCCAGCTCGTTCTGCACATGGGTTTGCAGAGCTTCGCCGATGTCGATCTGTTTACCGCTTATTTTGTAACGCATGTGATCTCCTTTACGAATTATTGCGGCCCAAACCCGCCGCCAAGGCAATCCTTGGCGCTGTCACGTCAGGTCCGGAACCGGGGGGCAGGCCAGGCATCCGGTTGCATCCGTCCGGGCCTTGTCGCCAAGGCTGCTAAGCGGATTGCATCGGTCTGCGCGTATGCCATGGGTCAATTCGACGGCAAGACAGCGGGAGAGTCAATGGATAACCCGGAAAAAGAAACACGGGTTTCAGGCATATTTTCGGTTGTCCGGCTTTGACTGCGGAAGTCAGGAAATGCGGAAGTTGTCGCCGAGGTAAACCCGGCGGACGTTTTCGTTTTCAACCACTTCCTCAGGGCTGCCGGACATCAGCACCTGGCCGTCATGCAGGATATAGGCCCGGTCCACGATCTCCAGGGTCTCGCGCACGTTGTGGTCGGTGATCAGCACGCCGATACCGCGTTTCTTGAGGTCGGAAACCAAGTGGCGGATATCGCCGACCGAGATCGGGTCAACGCCGGCAAAGGGTTCGTCAAGCAGCAGGTATTTCGGATCTGCGGCAAGGCAGCGGGCAATCTCAACCCGGCGCCGTTCACCGCCTGACAGCGCCAACGCGGGTGCGCGGCGCAGGTGTTCGATCGAGAAATCGGACAGCAGTTCTTCCAGCCGCTCGCGGCGTTTGTGTTCGTGTTTCTGCGAGATATCCAGAACGGCAGAGATGTTGTCCTCCACCGACAGGCCGCGGAAGATCGACATTTCCTGTGGCAGATAGCCGATGCCAAGGCGAGCGCGCCGGTACATCGGCAGGCCGGTCACGTTCTGGCCGTCGATGCTGACGGTGCCCGCTTCGGGGAAAACCAGACCTGCAATGGCGTAGAAACTGGTGGTTTTGCCAGACCCGTTGGGACCCAGCAGGGCCACCACCTCGCCGCGGTTCAGCGACATTGACACGTCGCGGATCACCACCCGTTTGCGGTAGGATTTGCGCAGTTTTTCAATGCGCAGCCCGGAAGAGCCTTCGGTGACGGTCAGACCAGGTTTCGCCATCAGTTGCTGCCGCCATTCGGGTTCAGGATAGTCTTTACACGGCCGGCCATTTTGGCAGTGCCGGAAGTCAGGTTCACCTCAAGCCGGTTGGAAGCCAAGGTACCGCTTTTCTGATTCAGGAGCACATTGCCGGTCATCACGATAGTGCCTTGGTCAATGGTGTATTCGGCGCGCTGTGCCTCGGCGGCGTCCGGACCGCTGACCAGTACCACATTGCCGGTGGCTTCCAGCCGTTCAATGCCCGCTTGGGCGTCTGTTTCGTCTGCGGTTTTGTAGATCACCAGAACCTTGTCTGCGGACAGCCGCATGATGCCCTGAATAATGAGCACATTGCCGGTAAACTCTGCCGAGCCGTTTGCCTGGTTGACCGCCAGGTTGTCGGCGGTGACTTCAACCGGTTGGCTGGGGTCGGACTTGACCGCGCCAAAGGCAACGGAGGCCGTCTGCGCCGCCACTAGGCTGGGAAATACCGCGAGCGGCAGGCAAAAAATCAATGCGCGCAAATAGGACACAGGTTATCTTTCCGGTTTCTGGGGTTCATATAGCAGCTTCACCCCGTTTTTGAACAGCATATGGACCGGTCCGCCCTCGGTTTTCACTCCGATCCGCATATTACCGGCGGTCAGCTCGCCGATCGGGCCAGTCGCACGGACTGCGCCAGGGCTGTCGGCTTCAAGCCCGCTAAGCGCTGTGTTCAGTTCTTCGGTCTCGACAATCAGCCCGTCTGCGGAGGTGATAATCACATTACCGGAAAAGCGCGCCATGTCCCGGCCAGGGTGTATCGCACCGCTTTCCGATTTGAGCGTGATCCTGCCGCCCTCAGCCAGATCGAATTCAGCGGAAAGATCGCTGGCAACTGCGGGTGTGCCGTCACCGCCGGGACGGGCGAGCGCAGCAGTGACCATAATTTCATCGCCCTGTGCGGTGGTGCCGGAAAAGAAAGGGGCAGTGACTTGCTGGCCTTTCATCCGGTCTTCGATTTCCTTTTGAGCAAAGGGGATCACCGCGTCGGTGTTCACCCCGCGTGAGATCAGGAACATTGTGGACATCAGAACCAATGCGGCAAGCGGCAGCAGTACCTTAAGATAGGCAACGGCTCTGGAGTAGCTGTCCATGCTTTTTCTCCTCCGGGCTTGCGTCAGCCCAGGCCTGCGCGCAGGCAATCGTGGATGTGCAACAAGCCCTCGGCCTTGCCGCCATTGTCCGGATCAACCACGAACAGGCAGGTGATTTTGCGCTGGTTCATCACGGCGACAGCCTCCTGGGCCATTGCGCCGGGGGCGATTGAGGCGGGGCTTGCGGTCATGACTTCGGCGGAAGATTTGTCCAGCAGGCCGTCCATGTGGCGGCGCAAATCGCCGTCTGTTATGATTCCGGTCAAGGATCCGTCTGCGGCAACCACACCTGCCACTCCAAATCCCTTCTGGCTGATTTCGATCAGCGCATCTGACATCGGCGTGTTCTCAGTGACAAGCGGCAGGGCATCGCCAGCGTGCATCAGGTCGCGCACCTTGCTAAGCTGCGCCCCCAGTTTGCCGCCAGGGTGGAAGTCGCGGAAGTTCTCCGGGCGGAAATCCCGGTATTTCATCAGTGCTATCGCCAGCGCATCGCCCATTGCCAGTGTCAGCGTGGTGGAAATTGAAGGCACCATGCCAAATCCGCAGGCCTCGCCCAGCGAGGGGATTTGCAGGTGCACATCCGCTTGCTTCATCAGGGCGCTGTCCATCTTGCTCGACAGCCCAATGAGGGGAATGCCGAAACGGCGGGTGAAAACCAGCAGATTGGCCAGCTCCGGCGCCTCGCCTGAGTTGGAGATCGCCAGCACCACATCGCCTTCGGAGAGCATTCCCAGATCACCATGGCTGGCCTCGGCGGGGTGCACGAAATAGGCCGGCGTGCCGGTCGAGGCCAGGGTGGCGGCGATCTTGTGGCCGATATGGCCGGATTTACCGATGCCGCTGACGATGATGCGGCCCTTGGCCTGCAGGATCAGCTGCACCGCTTCGGCAAAGCGTTCGTCCAGGCTGTCGGCGAGGGTGTCCAGCGCCCTGGCTTCATCGGTGATCACCTGCCGTGCGGTGACGAGGAGTTTTTCTGTATCAGTCATGAGTGCGCAAAGATGTCGATTTCGGGCCAGCCGGCCAGATCCAGCTTGGCACGCATGGGGAGGAAGTCAAAGCAGGCCTGCGCCATTCCGGTGCGGCCCTCGCGGGCCAGGCGCTTGTCCAGCGCCTTGCGCAGCTTGTGCAGGTGGAGCACGTCGGAGGCGGCATACTCAAGCTGTGCTTCGGTCAGTTCCTCTGCGCCCCAGTCGCTCATCTGCTGCTGTTTGGATATGTCGATGGCCAAGAGTTCCTGGGTCAGGTTCTTCAACCCGTGCCGGTCAGTGTACGTGCGGACCAGGCGGCTGGCGATCTTGGTGCAATAGACAGGGGCCGCGAGAGCGCCGAATGCGTGGTGCATGGCGGCAATATCGAAGCGGCCGAAGTGGAACAGTTTCAGCACATTTGCATCTTCCAGCATCCGGCACAGGTTGGGCGCTTCGGTCTGGCCCTTTTCGACCTGCACGATATGGGCATTGCCGTCGCCGCCGGACATCTGAATCACGCAAAGCCGGTCACGATGCGGGTTCAACCCCATTGTCTCGCAGTCAATTGCGACGACGGAACCGAGATCCAGCCCGTCGGGCAGGTCGTTCTTGTAAAGGTGGTTGGCCACTGGTGTTCCCCTGTGTTCAAATTGCCCCGAAGGGTGCCGTACTGGGGAAATAGGTGGTTTGCCGTGCAAACTCAACGGTCGCTGTCATTCGGGAGCGGAGGCTGACTGGACCGCAAATGCCGAGACAAGGCAGCCAGCCGCCGCAGATGGCGCGCGAGGGTCAGAAAAGGAAGCTTCCATTGTGCAGGTCGCTGTACTGCACATCGATTGACAGAATGGAATTGCCGCCACCGGTCTGGATGACCACGGCGTCGCCGGTTCGGGTTGCCGCCACACGGGCTTTACAGATCGAACTCAACGAAGAGGCCGGAAAAGATCAATTCGCTCGCTGTTACCGTCGGCGCCTTTAACGGTATCCTTGCCGCCTTTGGTTACAATGACATTATCAGTGGTAGCTCTTGTTTTTGGGCCAGATTTCCGCCTGGCAAAGCTAAAACATTAGTTTCACGTCAGGCGGCAGCATTCAGGTTCTGAGGCGGCGTATCTTAGGCCGCGCCCATCCACCTGGATCTTCACCTTAGCGGCCCGCAGCACGCTGGTGAAATCTGAGTTGGGGAACCAGTAACCCTGATCAGAGTTGAATATCCCGGGCGGGCAGCGCCGGGCCAGTGCTTCCTTCAAGGCCTCGATGCAGAACCCGGCGTTCATCGTGCCGGATAACCGCCAGATCAGTACTTTGCGGCTGTGCCATCCCATTGCCGCGGCCTAATAAAGGCCTCCGCCGGCATCGGACAGTTTGTTGTCCCGCATGCCGATGTCGCGACCGGTGGTAATATTGCTGACGTCCAGAGTGTCGCCGCCGCCCTTGTCGCAGATTGCGAAAGCGATAGGCAGAGCGGCGATATCTGGGTTTGCCCCATTGGTTCAGCGGTCAAATAGGCCACCCAAATCACCATCGAGATTTGAGCCTGTTCCCAATGTGGTATTGCTGGCGGTGGCGCTGTTGCTGCCTGGTGCGTCCTAAAGCTCCTGCATTGCAATAGTGTTCACCCTCATTGCTGAGATGACATAGGCCTTACGGGCATCATCTGTCGTGCTTTCGTCGTCAAATGTAATTTGTGCCGAACCTATTGTTTCTGAAATTTGATGTCCGAAACTGCTTGTAAAAATTGTGTCCGATAGTGTTGCTCGGAAAACAATTATCAAGCCCGGCGGTTGATGCGGCGGCTTGATATAGTAAAACTCCAAGAGCTTTAGATGTTTTAAGATTTTGAGGAATGGTGCCCAGGAGAGGACTCGAACCTCCACGTCCTTACGAACACTAGCACCTGAAGCTAGCGCGTCTACCAATTCCGCCACCTGGGCAGGTGTCGTGAGACCGGCGTATAAGGTGGTTCGCTGGGGGCGTCAAATGGAAAACCGCCGAAGATCCAACCTAAGCTGAAATGCCGATCCAGGCCGCCCTATCGCCGAGTGAGAAAGTCCATCTTAAAAGCCACATGTGTCAGGAAACTTGCCCAGGCCTGCTGTGTTTCTCTGTTCCAGTCCGGACCCAGCGTGTCAGCAAAGGGCGCTGGTGAAACTGCTTATGAAGCCCTGGAAATGGGCATCTGATACGTCAAGTTTGCGATGCTTTTCACCTTGCTGTTGCAAGATCGAATCCAACCGGCCGGTGTCATCCAGCGCTTCGGCGATATGGGTCAGTGAGGCCAGCAGCTTTCCCTCTTGCTGGGTCAGATCGTCAGGGAACAGGCTCCGGATATCGGGGCAGACAGCAAAGAAATTTTCGTAGAATGCCGCCACACAGGCTTCGATGTTCATCCGCTCGCTTTCAAAGCTTTGCCGGATCAGCTTTTTGTCCTGCTCACTAACCGTCGGGACTGACCTCCTTAACATGTGCAGATACAGATGTTACCGCTGCATCACCCGACTCTAGCGTTGGAGGGTTGAAAACAGGGTTAACCAAACCGCCCAATTCACAGCAAGCTGTTAACGGCTCTTGCAGTTTCTGTCGCCATTGCAGCCGCAGCCCTGGTTTTGCGCCTTGTTTGGCGCCCCTTGCGGCGCTAGAGCTTAGGGGCAGCTAAGTTCAGGAGCCAAATGATGTCCAAACTGGTCACGATCTATGGCGGATCCGGTTTCGTGGGCCGCTACATTGCGCGGCGCATGGCCAAGGAAGGCTGGCGGGTGCGGGTGGCCGTGCGCCGTCCCAACGAAGCCATGCATGTGAAGCCTTACGGCGTTCCGGGCCAGGTTGAACCGGTTTTCTGCAATATTCGCGATGATATGTCTGTTGCTGCGGTGATGCAGGGCGCAGATGCAGTTGTAAATTGCGTAGGTGTCTTGAACGAACTCGGTAAAAACTCGTTTGGCGCCATCCATGCGGAAGGCGCAGGCCGTATTGCGCGCATCGCGTCGCAGCAGGGGGTAGCCACCCTTGTGCATATCTCGGCGATTGGCGCCGATGCGGACGGTCCCAGCGAATATGCCAAAACCAAAGCCGCTGGAGAAGCCGCGGTGCTGCAGAGCTTTCCCGGCGCGGTGATTTTGCGCCCGTCGGTCATCTTCGGGACCGAGGACGGCTTCTTTAACCGTTTTGCCGGCATGACCCGGCTGTCGCCGATGCTTCCGATCGCGGCGGGCAATACCAATTTCCAGCCAGTGTTCGTCGATGACGTGGCCAAGGCCGCCGTCATGGGGGCGCTGGGCGAGGCCGAAGGCGGCATTTACGAACTTGGCGGCCCCGAGGTGAAAAGCTTCCGGGCGCTTATGGTGCAGATGCTTGAGGTGATCCACCGGCGCCGCCTGATCCTGTCGCTGCCGCGCCCTGCCGCTTGGCTGGTGGCCTTCGGCTTCGACATGCTGCAGGCAGCCAGTTTTCAGATGATTGAGAACAAAGTGCTGACACGCGACCAGCTGCGGAGCTTAAAGGCGGACAATGTGGTGTCCGAGGGCGCCAAGGGTTTCGGTGATTTGGGTATCAGCCCGGTGACTGTGGGTTCGGTGTTGCCGGATTACCTGTGGAAATTCCGCCCCTCCGGCCAGTATGACGAGATGACGAACTCAGCCCGGAATCTGCGCAACGGCGCCTGATACTGTTACCGGTCTAAGGATTAGTAAGCGCGGGCGTCTCCCCGCGCTTTTGATCTCAGGTTCAGCTGCCGTAGGCGATGGCCAGCAGGACAACACCCAGAATCACCCGGTAGATCACATAAGGCGTAAAGCTGACCGAGCGCAGCAGCCGCATCATCAGGCTGAGCGCCGCCAGCGCTGCCGCCATCGCCAGCACAGCGGCAATGCCCGCGTCGCGTATCAGTGCGGTGTTGGCCTCCAGCGCCACCTCGGTTCCCAGCAGCACACCTGAGGCGATGATGGTCGGAATCGACATCAGCATGGCAATGCGGGCACCGTCCTCGCGGGTATAGCCCAGCTGCCGCGCACCAGTGATCGTGATGCCCGAACGTGACGTGCCTGGGATCAGCGCCAGCATCTGCCACAGCCCCATGATCAGCGCATCGCGGACGCCCCAGTCGCCAGTCTGTTTCACTTCGGCGCCTTTCTGGTCGGCCCAGTACAGCACCAACCCGAAGCCCAGCATGGTCCAGCCGATTACCGTCATTGATCGCAGCGCATCGCTGAGGCCGGTGAAATGCAGCACAGCACCGAACAGGACTGTGGGAATAGTTGCGATGATCAGCCCCAAAGCGAGTTTGGATCCCGGCGTATCCGTACGGCCGGTCAGGGCACGAGGCAGGCCGGCAAGCCCCTCACGCACGTCGCTCCAGAAGTAGATCATCACTGCCGCCAGGGTGCCTATATGCACAGCGACGTCGATCACCTGGCCTTGATCCTCCAGCCCGGTCAATCCGGGAAGTAGAATCAGGTGGCCGGAGGAGGAAACTGGCAGGAATTCGGTGATGCCTTGGATCAACGCAATCAGGATCAGCTGAAAAAGCGGCATGCTGAAATCATCCTTCGCTGGCCGCCGATGGGCCGTAAACTGTCGCGACTCTGTATAAATCCCGGCTCTGGATTGGAAAGCGGATTTTCAGGTCCGATTCGGACTTAATAATCCTGTACATTTCCGTAAAACACGGTATCAGGATTCAAGAGCTGACTGAATAGGTCAGCAATATTGACATAAAGCGTATCCGCACCCGAAAAGGTGCCAGCGCAGCCAGACAAACGATGGAGTCCAGCCCGTGGCCAAGCAACCGATGCTGAAATTCGTGCAGATCGAACGCGACATGCCTCAAAAGCGTGACGCGAGTGTGCGCAAGGAAGACTTCAATGAGATTTACGCAGAGTACGCTGCTGCCAAGGCCGAGGAACAGGCCAGCCGCTGCAGCCAGTGCGGTGTGCCCTATTGCCAGAGCCACTGCCCGCTGCACAACAACATCCCCGACTGGCTGCACCTGACCGCAACCGGCCGTCTGGAAGAAGCCTACGAGACCTCGCAAGCCACCAACACCTTCCCGGAAATCTGCGGCCGCATCTGTCCGCAGGACCGTCTGTGCGAAGGCAACTGTGTGATTGAGCAGTCGGGCCATGGCACCGTGACCATCGGCTCGGTGGAAAAATACATCACCGACACCGCCTGGGAAAACGGCTGGGTCAAGCCCGCAGCACCGCTGGCAGAGCGCAGCGAAAGTGTCGGCATCATCGGCGCTGGTCCCGGCGGTTTGGCGGCGGCGGACATGCTGCGCAAGGCCGGCGTGCAGGTCACCGTTTATGACCGCTATGACCGCGCCGGCGGGCTGCTGATGTATGGCATCCCCAGCTTCAAGCTGGAAAAGGACGTGGTGGAACGCCGCAACAAGCTGCTGGCTGACGGCGGCGTGACTTACGTGCTGAACTGCAACGTGGGTGAAGACATTTCGTTTGAAGATATCCGCAACAAGCATGATGCAGTGATCATCGCCACCGGCGTTTATAAATCGCGTGACCTGGCGATGCCGGGCAGCGGTTCCGGGGGCATCGTCAAGGCAATCGACTTCCTGTGCGCGTCGAACAAGAAGAGCTTTGGCGACGAAGTTGCGGAATTCGACAACGGCGACCTGAATGCCGAAGGCAAGAAAGTTGTGGTGATTGGCGGCGGCGATACCGCAATGGACTGCGTGCGCACGTCGATCCGCCAGGGCGCGACCTCGGTCAAATGCCTCTACCGCCGTGACCGTGCCAATATGCCGGGCTCACAGCGTGAGACCCAGAACGCCGAGGAAGAAGGCGTGGTGTTTGAATGGCTGTCTGCGCCCAAGGGTTTCACCGACGAGGGCGGCAAAGTCGCCGGCGTGATGGTTCAGAAGATGCGCCTGGGCCAGCCGGATGCCTCGGGCCGTCAGGCGCCGGAGGTGATTGAGGGCGCGGACTATGTGGAGGAGGCCGATCTGGTGATTAAAGCCTTGGGCTTTGAGCCGGAAGAGCTGCCCACCCTGTGGAACCAGCCGGAGTTGCCGGTGACCCGCTGGGGCACCGTCAAGGCGGCGTTCAAGACCGGCGCTACCGAGCTGGGCGGCGTCTATGCAGTGGGTGACATCGTGCGTGGCGCGTCGCTGGTGGTCTGGGCAATCAAGGACGGCCGCGATTGCGCGGAAGCGATCCTGGAGAACTTCAACAGCAAGGCCGCAGTGGCGGCGGAGTAATCCGGCACCCTGTACACCGTCTGTGCCCCCCTTTGCACCGGCGGAACAGCGAGCGAACAGCAGCAAGGTCAGCATTGCCGACCCAGCCAGCAGAAGGAAGATGGACATGAGCGAATTGCAGGGACAATGCATGTGCGGCGCGGTGACTGTCACCGCGACCCCCGCGCGCGCCTCCATTTCCGCCTGCCACTGCGAAATGTGCCAGCGCTGGACCAGCGGCCCGTTCCTGAGCTTTCAGGCGGCCAGTGGTTACGCCGCGCTGGGTCCGGTGCAGACCTATGAGTCTTCGGGCTGGGCTGAGCGGGCGTTCTGCGGAAAATGCGGATCGGCGCTGTGGTACCGGATGACCGCAGGAGAATATAAGGGCCAGACGCAGATGTCGGCTGGCCTGTTTGAAAACGCAGGCGGCAATGAATTGCGCCTGGAACTTTACATCGACAAGAAGCCAGCGGGTTACGTATTCGACAGCAGCAGCCGGAAGCTGACCGGCGCTGACGTGATCGACATGTTTGCCCCCTCCGTAGAAGGAAACAGCCAATGACCAAATTTGATGCCGATTGGGTGCGCGCCGAAGAAACCAAGCGCAAGTGGATGGCTGAGAACGGCTTGTATGCCGAAGAAGAAGAGCATTCCTCTTGCGGCGTGGGACTGGTGGTCTCCGTTGACGGCAAGAAAAGCCGCAGGGTGGTTGAGGCCGGCATCGATGCGCTGAAGGCGATCTGGCACCGCGGCGCGGTGGATGCCGATGGCAAGACCGGCGATGGTGCGGGCATCCATGTGCAGATCCCGGTTCCGTTCTTTTACGACCAGATCCGCCGCACCGGCCACGAACCGCGCCAGGATGAGCTGATGGCGGTCGGTCAGGTGTTCCTGCCGCGCACCGATTTCGGCGCCCAGGAACGCTGCCGGACCATCATGGAAACCGAAGTGCTGCGCATGGGCTATTCCATCTACGGCTGGCGTCATGTGCCTGTGGACGTGACCTGCCTGGGTGAAAAGGCCAACGCGACCCGCCCCGAGATCGAGCAGATTCTGATCTCCAACGCAAAGGGCGTGGACGAGGAAACCTTTGAGCGCGAGCTGTATGTGATCCGCCGCCGGGTCGAGAAGGCGGCCAATGCCGCGGCGATTTCGGGTTTGTATATTGCCTCGCTGTCCTGCAGGTCGATCATCTACAAGGGCATGATGCTGGCTGAGCAGGTGGCAGTGTTCTACCCTGACCTGATGGATACGCGGTTCGAGAGCGCCTTTGCGATCTATCACCAGCGTTATTCCACCAACACCTTCCCGCAGTGGTGGCTGGCGCAGCCGTTCCGGATGCTGGCCCATAACGGCGAAATCAACACGCTGAAGGGCAACCTGAACTGGATGAAGAGCCATGAAATCCGTATGGCGTCGGCGACCTTTGGCGATCATGCCGAAGACATCAAGCCGATCGTGCCGGGCGGCGCGTCGGACTCGGCGGCTTTGGATGGTGTGTTCGAGGTGCTGGTGCGTGCGGGCCGTTCGGCGCCGATGGCAAAAACCATGCTGGTGCCGGAAAGCTGGTCCAAGCAGGCGGTTGAGCTGCCGCAGGCCTGGCGCGACATGTATTCCTACTGCAACTCGGTGATGGAGCCCTGGGACGGCCCCGCGGCGCTGGCGATGACCGATGGCCGCTGGGTCTGTGCCGGCCTGGACCGGAACGGTCTGCGCCCGATGCGTTATGTGGTGACCGGCGACGGGCTGGTGATTGCCGGTTCCGAAGCGGGCATGGTGCCGATTGACGAGGCAAATGTGGTCGAAAAGGGCGCACTGGGCCCGGGCCAGATGCTGGCTGTCGACATGCAGAAAGGCAAGCTGTTCAACGACCAGCAGATCAAGGACAAACTGTCCCGAGCGCTGCCGTTCGGAGATTGGGTCAAGCGGATCAACGATCTGGACACCACCCTGGCCAGCGCCACCGAGCAGCCGCTGTTCACCGGCGAAGAGCTGCGCCGCCGTCAGGTTGCGGCCGGTTATACCATCGAGGAGCTGGAGCAGATCCTGGCGCCGATGGCCGAGGACGGCAAGGAATCGCTGGCTTCGATGGGCGATGACACGCCGTCTGCGGTGCTGTCGAAAATGTACCGCCCGCTGAGCCATTTCTTCCGCCAGAACTTCAGCCAGGTGACCAACCCGCCGATCGACAGTTTGCGGGAATTCCGGGTGATGTCGCTGAAGACGCGGTTCGGCAACCTGAAGAACGTGCTGGACGAAGACAGCAGCCAGACCGAGATCATCGTGCTGGAGAGCCCCTTTGTCGGCAATGCCCAGTGGGACAAGCTGGTGGATCAGCTGAACGCGCCGCTGGCAGAGATTGACTGTTCCTTTGCGCCGGGCCGCGGGTCGCTGAGCGCGGCATTGGAGCGGATTCGGGCCGAGGCTGAGGAGGCGGTGCGCTCGGGCGCGGGGCATATCGTGCTGACCGACCAGTTTTCTGGCGCGGGCAAGGTGGCGATGCCGATGATTTTGGCAACCTCTGCCGTGCATTCGCACCTGACCCGCAAGGGGCTGCGCACCTTCTGTTCGCTGAATGTGCGGTCTGCCGAGTGCATCGACCCGCATTATTTTGCGGTACTGATCGGCTGCGGTGCAACCGTGGTGAACGCCTATCTGGCCGAGGATTCGCTGGCTGACCGGATTGACCGCGGTCTGCTGGACGGCTCGCTGACCGAAAACGTTGCGCGTTACCGTGAAGCCATTGACCAGGGTCTGTTGAAGATCATGGCCAAGATGGGGATTTCGGTGGTGTCATCTTACCGCGGCGGTCTGAATTTTGAAGCCGTGGGCCTGTCGCGCGCCATGTGCGCCGAGTATTTCCCGGGCATGACCTCGCGCATTTCCGGCATCGGTGTGACCGGCATTCAGACCAAGGCGGAGGAGATCCACGCCAAGGCCTGGACCTCAGCCGAAGGCGTGCTGCCGATTGGTGGTTTCTACAAGGCGCGTAAGTCGGGTGAGACCCACGCCTGGGAAGCCACCTCGATGCATATGATGCAAATGGCCTGCAACAGAGCCTCATTCGAGCTGTGGAAACAGTATTCGGCGAAGATGCAGTCGAACCCGCCGATCCATCTGCGCGACCTGCTGCAGGTGAAGCCGCTGGGCAAGCCGGTGCCGATTGAGGAGGTGGAATCGATCACCTCGATCCGCAAGCGGTTTGTGACACCTGGCATGTCGCTGGGGGCGCTGTCGCCCGAAGCGCATAAGACGCTGAACGTGGCGATGAACCGGATTGGCGCCAAGTCGGATTCGGGCGAGGGCGGCGAAGATCCGGCGCATTTCGTGCCGGAGCCGAACGGCGACAACCCGTCTGCCAAGATCAAGCAGGTGGCCTCGGGCCGTTTTGGCGTCACAGCAGAATATCTGAACCAGTGCGAAGAGCTGGAAATCAAGGTGGCCCAGGGCGCCAAGCCCGGCGAGGGCGGCCAGCTGCCGGGGATGAAGGTCACTGACCTGATCGCCCGCCTGCGCCACTCGACCAAGGGGGTGACGTTGATCTCGCCGCCGCCGCACCACGATATCTATTCGATCGAGGACCTGGCGCAGCTGATCTACGATCTGAAGCAGATCAACCCGCGCTGCAAGGTAACGGTGAAGCTGGTGGCGTCCTCTGGCGTTGGCACAATTGCTGCCGGCGTGGCCAAGGCAAAGGCGGATGTGATCCTGATCTCGGGCCACAACGGCGGCACCGGGGCGTCGCCTGCGACCTCGATCAAATATGCGGGCCTGCCGTGGGAGATGGGCCTGACCGAAGCGCATCAGGTGCTGGCGATGAACAACCTGCGCGAGCGGGTGACGCTGCGCACCGACGGAGGATTGCGCACCGGCCGGGATATCGTGATGGCGGCGATGCTGGGGGCCGAGGAATACGGCATCGGCACCGCGGCGCTGATCGCGATGGGCTGCATTATGGTACGCCAGTGCCAGTCCAACACCTGCCCTGTGGGGGTCTGCACCCAAGACGAAGCGCTGCGCGGTAAATTCACCGGCAATGCCGACAAGGTGGTGAACCTGATCACCTTCTATGCGCAGGAAGTGCGGGAAATCCTTGCCTCTATCGGTGCGCGCAGCCTGGATGAGGTGATCGGCCGGGCGGATCTGCTGGCGCAGGTGTCGCGCGGTTCCGCCCATCTAGACGATCTGGACCTGAACCCGTTGCTGATCACCGTCGATGGCTCGGCCAACATCGTTTACAACCGCGACAAGGACCGCAATGCGGTGCCGGATACGCTGGATGCGGAGATTGTGCGCGACGCGGCCCGCTTCCTGCAGGACGGCGAGAAGATGCAGCTGTCTTATGCGGTGCAGAACACCCACCGTACCGTGGGCACCCGCACTTCCAGCCATATCGTGCGTAACTTCGGCATGCGGAACTCCTTCCAGCCGGATCATCTGACGGTGAAGCTGCAAGGGTCGGCAGGGCAGTCGCTGGGTGCCTTTGCTGCACCGGGGCTGAAGCTGGAAGTGTCAGGCGATGCCAACGATTATGTCGGCAAGGGCCTGTCGGGCGGCACCATCGTGGTACGCCCGCCGCAGGTCAGCCCGCTGAATGCGTCTGAAAACACCATCATCGGCAATACCGTTCTGTACGGCGCCACCGACGGCTATCTGTTTGCCGCCGGCCGCGCAGGTGAGCGGTTCGGGGTGCGGAACTCGGGCGCCTCGGTTGTGATCGAGGGCTGCGGTGCCTGCGGCTGTGAATACATGACCGGCGGTGTGGCTGTGATCTTGGGCACAATCGGCGCCAACTTTGGTGCGGGCATGACCGGCGGCATGGCCTATCTCTATGATCCCGACCGCAAGGCAGAAACCATGATGAACATGGAATCTCTGGTCACCTGCCCGGTCACCGTGGCGCATTGGGAGGGAGAGCTGAAAACCCTGATCGCCCGCCATCTGGAGGAAACCGGCAGTCGCAAGGCTGCAGAGATCCTGCAGCACTGGGACATCGAAAAGGCCAATTTCCTGCAGGTCTGCCCGAAAGAGATGCTTGGCAAGCTGGCGCATCCGGTGATGCAGGAACAGGCGGCCGTTCCGGCGGAATAAGCCAAGTTAGAGGCTGTTAAACAGACCCCGCAGGCAAATGCTTGCGGGGTTTTCTTTTTGGCGGTTGGTCACCGGGGGCATGCTGGCCTATAGAGGGGCATGGCAAAGGCAGTTGCGAAAAAGAAGAAAGCCAAGAGCAGTAAGAAGGCGGTAAAGCTGAAGGTCCAGCCCCTTCGCTGGCTGCGGCGCTGGCTGTTGCGGGCGGCGCTGGCTGCGGCGGCGGGGTTCGTCTTCCTCATCCTGTTGTTTTCGGTGGTGAACCCGCCGATCACCCACACCATCTGGGCAGAACAGCGCCGCCTGGGTGAGGTGGACCGGATTTGGGTGCCGCTGGAAGAGATCGCTCCGGTTCTGGCGCGCTCGGTGGTGGCGGCCGAGGATGCGCAGTTCTGCCGTCACTGGGGGTTCGATGCCCGCGCTATCCAGGCGGCGATTGAGGCAGGCGGTGCCCGCGGCGGTTCTACCATTTCGCAGCAGGTGGTCAAAAACGTGTTCCTGTGGCAAGGCCGCAGCTGGCCGCGCAAGGTGCTGGAGACGCTGCTGACTCCGGCGGTGGAGATTGTCTGGAGCAAGCGGCGGATTCTTGAGGTTTACCTGAACGTCTCGGAAATGGACGAGGGGGTGTTTGGCGCCGAAGCTGCGGCGCGCAAATATTTCGGTGTTGGCCCGGATCAGCTGAGTGCGCGTCAGGCAGCGCTGATTGCCGCTGTGCTGCCCAATCCCAAGGACCGCTCTGCCCGCCGGCCCAGCGGTTTCGTGCAGCGCCGCGCCGCACAGATTGCCGATGGGGCGGCCACCATTCGCGCAGACGGGCGGGCGGCCTGTTTCGAGGATTGAATCTTTCCTGCTGGCGGGGCATTGCTGGGCCATCCGCTGTAAGTTTTTTGGAGACCCTCTGTAGCCATGGCGCGCCTTTATCATGTTCCCCTGTCCCCGTTTTGCCGCAAGGTGCGGTTGTCACTGGCGGAAAAGAAAATTGAGGTGGAATTGGTCGAGGAGCGCTATTGGGAGCAGGATGCTGATTTCCTGCGCCGGAACCCGGCGGCAAAGATCCCGGTGATCCGCCTGGATGGCAAGATGATGGCCGAAAGCGCGGCGATCTGCGAGTATCTGGAAGAAACCCGGCCTGAGCCATGCTTGATGCCCCGCGATGCCGAAGGCCGCTATGAGATGCGCCGGCTGGTCAGCTGGTTCGATGACAAGTTCCACAGCGAGGTGACGTCAAAGCTGCTGTATGAGCGGGTGAACAAGAAAATCACCGGTGAGGGCTATCCCGACAGCCGCAATGTGAAAGCCGGCGCCAAGGCGATTAAATACCATCTGGATTACATGGCCTGGCTGCTGGACCACCGGCGCTGGCTGGCGGGCGATATGATGACGCTGGCGGATTTTGCCGCGGCTGCGCATCTGTCGTCGCTGGATTATATCTCGGACGTGGACTGGAACCGCTCGGCGGTGGTCAAGGACTGGTACGCCAAGATCAAGTCACGGCCTGCTTTCCGGTCGATCCTGGCGGATCAGGTGCCGGGGTTCCGGCCGCCGCCGCATTACACTGATCTGGATTTCTGATATCAACGGGGCAAGGGGCGCTGCCCCTCTTGGGCCTTTGGCCCAATTCACCCCGGGGTATTTGGGACCAGAAAGAAGATGAGTGCAGCGCTGAAAGAACGGCTGGTGGCGCAGGCATTGGCCGAGGGGTTTGTCTCCTGCCGGATCTGCCGTCCGTGGGACGTGCCGCAGGTGCCCGGGCGCCTGCAGGCGTTTCTGGACGCCGGGTATCACGGGCAGATGGGCTGGATGGCGGAGCGCACCCATTGGCGGGGCGACCCGGCGTTGCTGTGGCCGGATGCGCGGTCGGTGATCATGCTGGCGGAGAGCTATACGCCGGACGAGGACCCGATGGCAGTGGTGGACCAGGCCGACCGCGGAGCAGTCTCAGTCTATGCTCGCAACAAGGATTATCACGACCTGGTAAAGAAACGGCTGAAACGGCTGGCGCGCTGGCTGATTGCCGAGGCGGGTGAGGACTGTGAGGTCAAGGTCTTTGTTGATACCGCGCCAGTGCCAGAGAAAGCGCTGGGGATGGCGGCTGGATTGGGCTGGCAGGGAAAGCACAGCAATCTGGTGAGCCGCGATTGGGGCAATTGGGCCTTTTTAGGCTCTGTTTTCACCACAATTGAGCTGCCTGCCGATGACGCTGAGCGGGATCGCTGCGGGTCCTGCCGGGCCTGTTTGGACAGATGCCCGACTGATGCTTTTCCGGCGCCCTATCAGGTTGATGCGCGGCGTTGCATTTCCTACCTCACCATTGAGCACAAGGGGCCGGTGGATGAAGAGCTGCGCGGGAAACTGGGCAACCGGATATATGGCTGTGATGACTGTCTGGCGGCCTGCCCCTGGAACAAGTTTGCGGTGGCGGCGAGTGATATGCGCTATGCTGCGCGCGATGATCTGAAGGCGCCAAAACTGGCGGAACTGGCGGTTCTGGACGACGCGGCATTCCGGGCATTGTTTTCCGGCTCTCCGATAAAGCGGATTGGGCGGGACCGGTTTGTGCGCAATGTGCTCTATGCCATCGGCAATTCCTGCCAGCCGGACCTTCGGGACGTGGCACGCAGGCTGACGGAGGACCCTGATCCGGCAGTTGCGGACGCGGCGCGATGGGCAGTTCAGAAGCTTTCGTGACGCAAACAGGATGGACGCGGCGCAAATAGGCGTTAGACCCTGACCGGCGAACAGAAGCGGAGAGGACCGGGCATGACGCTGCTCTTGGGTGTGGATACGGGCGGAACCTATACCGATGCGGTGCTGATCCGCGACGAGAAGGAGATCATTGCCTCGGCCAAGTCGCTGACTACGCGGCAGGATCTGGCGATTGGCGTTGGCGGTGCGATCCGGGCGGTGCTGGACCAGTCGGGGGTTCAGCCGGAGGAGGTGTCGCTGGCGGCGCTGTCCACGACCTTGGCCACCAATGCGCTGGTCGAGGGCCAGGGCGGCCGTGTGGCGCTGATCTATATTGGTTTTGCCGAGAGCGATTTGGACCGGCACGGATTGAAGGATGCCTTGAAAGGCGATCCGGCGCTTGTGCTTGCCGGCGGGCATACCCATGCGGGCAGCGAGGCGGCGCCCTTGGACGTGGAGGCATTGGAGATGTTCCTGCGCACCGAGGGTCAGGGGGTGACCGGCTTTGCGGTTGCCGGGGTTTTTGCCACCCGCAATCCGGCGCATGAGATTGAGGCGGCGCGGATCATTCACGAGATGACCGGGGCGCCTGCCACCTGTTCGCACCAGCTGTCGGCCAAGTTGAACGGGCCTAAGCGGGCGGTGACCGCGGTGCTGAACGCGCGGCTTATCGGGATGATCGACCGGCTGATCGGGCGGGCGCAAGACACGTTGCGCGATCTGGGTATCAAGGCGCCGATGATGGTCGTGCGCGGCGACGGCGCGCTGATGAGCGGCGGGCAGGCGCGGGAGCGGCCGATTGAGACCATCCTGTCCGGCCCGGCGGCCTCAATCGTCGGCGCGCGCTGGATGACCGGGGCAGATCATGCGCTGGTGAGCGACATTGGCGGCACCACAACGGATGTGGCGCTGATCAAGGATGGCAAGCCGGCGATTGATCCGGCGGGGGCCCGGGTTGGCGAATTCCGCACCATGGTCGAGGCGGTGGCAATGCGCACCACCGGCCTGGGCGGCGACAGCCAGGTGCATTTGAACACCAGCGGCCTGGCGGGCGGGCTGACATTGGGGCCGCGCCGGGTGGTGCCGGTGTCGTTGATTGCCACGGACGCGCCTGAGGTTGTGCACGCTGCGCTGGATGAGCAGCTGCGCAATTCCACCGTGGGTGAGTATGACGGCCGGTTTGTGCGGGCGGTGCCGGGGGTGCCGGTTGCGGGTTTGAGCGAGCGCGAGGCCGGGCTGCTGGGACGCATCGGGATGCAGGTGCACCCTCTGGGCCAGATCCTGCGTACCCGGATGGAGCACGGCTCCTTGAACCGGTTGGTGGACCGCGGGCTGGTGCAGGTCTCTGGCGTGTCTCCCTCGGATGCGAGCCACGTTCTAGGCCGGGTGGACGCCTGGGACCGCGAGGCGGCGGAGAAAGCGCTGACGCTGTTTGCCCGCCGCCGGGTTGGCAGCGGTGATATGGTGGCAAAGGATGCCGGGGCGATGGCGCAGATGATCATCGCTCAGCTGACCGAGCAAACCGCTTTGATCTTGTTAGAGTCTGCTTTTGCCGAAGAAGCAGAGAGCTTTGGCCTGCCGGAGAAAGAGCTGGCCCGGCATGTGCTGCTGCAAAAGGGGCTGGCCCGGCACCGTGGCCTGCTGGCGCTGGATGCCGTGCTGAATGTGGATGTTGTCGGGCTTGGCGCCTCTGCCCCGAGCTATTACCCGGCGGTGGCGGAGCGGCTGCATTGCAATATGATCCTGCCGGAACATGCAGGTGTGGCGAATGCCATCGGTGCGGTTGTGGGCCGCGTCACCATGCGGCGCAGCGGCACCGTGACCTCGCCCGCCGAGGGCAAGTACCGGGTTCACCTGGAGAGCGGGCCGGTGGATTATACAGAGCCCGGAGAAGCGCTGGAGGCGCTGGAGGCGGCCCTGGCGCAAGAGGCCCGCGGCGAGGCGGAAGAGGCCGGTGCCGAGGATATTCACGTGCATGTGGAGCGGGATATCCGCACGGCACAGGTGGAATCGCGGGAGGTCTTTGTTGAGGGTACGCTGACGGTGGAAGCCAGCGGGCGGCCGCGGGTGGCGCACGCCTAGGCGCCTGGGGTTTTGAAACGGGTTTTCAGGGAAAACCCGCTGCCTCCGGCGGGGATATTTTCGGCAAGAGGAAGCAAGGGTGCGAGCCGCAGATTCGGCATTGAAAAGCCCCGCCGGGGTGCGGCGGGGCTAAAAGTAAGTTGTTAGAGCCTATTCTGCGGCTGCATTTCGTTTCGGCAGCACCCAGTCGGGCCGCGCGAAATGACAGGTGTAGCCGGTTGGCAGCCGCTGCAGGTAGTCCTGATGCTCTGGCTCGGCTTCCCAGAAGTCACCGACAGGTTTGAGTTCTGTCATCACCTTGCCGGGCCAGAGGCCGGAGGCGTTGACGTCGGCGATGGTGTCCTCGGCCACGGCTTTTTGCGTCTCGTCCACGTAGTAGATGGCCGAGCGGTAGCTGGCGCCGAGGTCGTTGCCCTGGCGGTTCAGCGTGGTCGGGTCGTGGATCTGGAAGAAGAACTCCAGCTGCTCGCGGTAGGAGGTGACTGTGGGATCAAAGATGATCTCGATCCCTTCGGCATGGGTGCCGTGGTTCCTGTACGTGGCATTGGGCACATCGCCGCCGGTATAGCCGACGCGGGTGCTGATGACGCCGGGGCGTTTGCGGATCAGTTCCTGCATGCCCCAGAAACAGCCGCCTGCCAGGACGGCGCGTTCGGTGGTGCTCAATTCACGACCTCCACTTGGTTGATGTAGGCGCCATAGCCCTCGGCTTCCATATCGTCCAGATGGACAAAGCGCAGGGAGGCGGAGTTGATGCAATAGCGCAGACCGCCCTGGTCCATTGGACCGTCAGGGAAGACATGGCCAAGGTGGCTGTCGCCATGGGTAGAGCGAACCTCGGTGCGGATCATGCCGAGGGTTCGGTCTTCCAGTTCCTGCACATGTGCGGTTTCAATGGGTTTGGTGAAGCTGGGCCAGCCGCAGCCGCTCTCGTATTTGTCCGAGGAGGCAAACAGCGGCTCGCCCGAGACAATGTCGACGTAGATGCCAGGCTCCTTGTTGCTCAACAGCTTGCCAGTGCCGGGGCGTTCTGTTCCCGCGTTCTGGGTTACATAGAACTCTTCCTCGGAGAGGGCGGCAATGGCGTCCGGATTTTTGGTGTATTTGGTCATGATGTCCTCCCGCCTGTTTACTTGTCGCAAAACATGGGGTGTGAGGGCGCAAATGCAATGCCCTGTTACAGGCGGCTCGCAAAGCCGTGTGCGGGGGCGGGTTTGGTCAGGCTGTGAAGGCGCCGGCCAGATCTCCCGGCAGGTCGAACTCTGTCAACACCCGGGCGCGGGCCTCAGGCGACATCTTGCGGGCGGTTTTTTCGACGATGCGCTGGACCTTGTCCGCCGGATGTTTCGCGGCAAAGGGGGTAAAGTACCACTTCAGGAAGACAAAACAGATGATGTCTTCCAGAGCCTGCACCTGATCGTCGCGCTTGATGCCCTCTTTGCGCAGCATCCTTGCGGCGGTGTTTGCATCGTCTGCGCCATAGCCTGCCTCCTGCATCAGGGCAGAGACCACCTGGGCGTGGTGTTCGGCTTCGGCTTTGCGCCAGGCGAGATAGCCGGCGCGGCCTTCAGGGTAGCTGCTGCGCTGCAGCTTCCAGCGTTCCACATGCTGGCCGCGGGCGGCGATTTGCAGCGCCTCAGAGGCATCGGGGAACAGGCGCATCTGCTGTTCGCTCATACGCTGGCCATAAAGCAGTGCGGCAGGCTGGCCGTCCTCGTGGTTGGGGTCCTGGGCGTTGGCGGCGTCGATGGCGGCAAGCACCTGGGTCAATTGCGCGCTCATGCCGCGTCCTCCTGTTGGGTCTTTGAGGATCAGAATAAAGCGGAAGCGCGCAAGGTTGCAACGGTCCGCACGCCGTCAAGCGTGCCGGACCAAACGGGCGGGAACGGGCATCAGCCCGGTTTTGCCGTGCGGGAGAGCGCCGCTGGCGGCTGCGCAGGCTTGCGGGCAAGCTGGACGGCGAGAATTCCGCCGGTGACAATGGCCACCCCCAGCACATCGAGCGGCCCCAGTTTTTCACCCAGCAGCACGCCGGCGACGGCCACGCCGAACACCGGGTTGAGGAAGTGGAAGGTGGCAGCCCGCACCGCGCCGATGCGGTTCAGCAGCATAACCCAGATGAGGGTGGCCATCAGCCCCGGCACCACCGTGGTATAGGTAAAGGCCAGCGCCAGCCCCAGGGTGGGGCGGACGAAGATTTCCTCGGTCAGCGGAGCTGCTATAAACAGGATGGCAGAGCCGATCAGCATCTGCAGCCCCACCACCATCATGAAATTGCCGCCTGAGGTGGCGCCGCGCAAGGCCAGCGTTGCAGTGGTCAGCGCCAGCACGCCGATCACGCACAGGAACACTCCGAACAGGTCGACGCCAGCGCCAAGCCGCGTGCCCATGATCAATGCCACGCCGAGGACGCCTGCCGCCAGTCCGGCATAGCCCAGGGGGCGCAGCCGTTCGCCGAACAGCGCCCAGCCCGCCAGCGCGACCAGCAAGGGCATGGTGGAGGCGATGATCGCGGCCAGCGAGGCCTCGATCCATTGCATGGCGACGAAATTCAAGCCGAGGTACAGCGCATTCTGGCAGATGCCGAAGATCACCGTGGCGCGCCATTGGCCCGGCGTCAGCCGCCATGTCTGGCCCATGGCGCGGGCGATGGCGACACCGATCAGGCCGGAGATCAGGAACCGCACCGCAAGGGAAAACAGCGGCGAGGCGTCTTGGACGATGATCCGGGCGGAGGTGAAAGCAGAGGACCACATCAAGGCAAAGGCCAGCCCCATGGCTATCGCGCGCGCATCCATTGTGAGTACCTTTCTCCCGGAGCGGACCTTCGGGCAATTGATAGTGGAGATCAAGCTGGGCTGAACCGGGATCAGCTGAGCTTGGCCATTAGGATCTGCCAGCTGGCGGCGCCAAAGGCGGCGGCAAAAAGGGCCTCAAACCCGCGGCGCAGGCGGATGTAGACCCGGCTGGCAGTGGTGCTGGAGAACAGAATGGCGTAGCCGTGGAAGATCAGCGTACTTTGCACGGCGATGGCGGCGATCACCGTCAGCAGCGCTGATGGCTCGGTGCCGGGCGGGATGCCGATGGCGTAAAGCGACCCAAAGAACAGCACCGCCTTGGGATTGGTCAGATGCAGCGCCAGCCCCTTTGCATAAGCTGCACGCAAGGACCCCGCTGCAGAAACCTTGAGTTCCGGGTTTCCGGGGCGCAGCGCGGAACGGGCCGAGCGCAGCGCGAGATACATCAGGTAGCCTGCACCGAAATAGCGAACGCCCTCAAAAATCCAGGCATTGGCCAGCATCACTGCGCCGAGGCCAAAAGCTGCGGAAACGGACCAGATCAGCGAACCGCTGCTGACGCCGGCGGCAACGGCCAGCCCGGCGGTGCGGCCGCGCTGCATGGCGGTGCCGGCGATGGTCAGCGTCGCGGGGCCGGGGCTGGCACCGGCCAAGAGCGCGGCCCCAAGGATCAGGATAAGATTCACGTCAGTCATGCAGCAGTCCTCCCTCGGCGTGACAGCAGGGTGCGCTTGACGGGGGCTATAGGCAAGCAACATCGCTGCGGCCGCGGGCGAAGCTTTTCCGCCGCCGGACAACATCCGTGCAAAAGAAAAGGGCCGCCCGTGCGGGCAGCCCTGAAACCGTCCGGTTTGTCGCCGGTATCAGCCGTTCACGCTGTCTTTCAACGCCTTTGCGATGGTCATTTTCACAACCTTGTCGGCTTCTTTTGTGAACTTCTCGCCGGTGGCCGGGTTGCGCACTTCGCGCTCGGGGCGCTCGCGGCAATAGATCTTGCCGACGCCCGGCAGGGTCACGGCACCGCCGCCCGACACTTCGCGGGTGATCAGCGAGCAGACCGCTTCCAGAGCGGAACCTGCGACTTTTTTGTCGCTGCCCATTTCGTCGGCCAGAGCGGCAACAAGCTGGGTTTTGGTCATCGGTTTGGACATTCTTCGTCTCCTTAAACTGCCCGAACTCTAGGGCCTCATCGCCGGATATTATCGTTATGTTGTATGATAACACAACTTCTTGTGCGCACCGAGCAGGTGAAAATAGGTACTTTTTCTAGGAAAACTGCAAAATTCAACCTTAGAGGAAGGCCGTTTCATCGAACGAGCGCAACTTCCGGCTGTGCAGCCGCTCCAGAGGCATTCCGCGCAGCCGCTCCATTGCTCTTATGCCGATTTGCAGATGCCGTGCAACCTGTGTCCGGTAAAAGTCCGAGGCCATGCCCGGCAGCTTCAGCTCCCCATGCAGCGGTTTGTCGGAGACGCACAGAAGCGTGCCATAAGGCACCCGGAAGCGGTAGCCATTGGCGGCGATGGTGGCGCTTTCCATGTCCAGCGCGACGGCGCGGGATTGGGACAGCCGCTGCACCGGGCCGGATTGGTCGCGCAATTCCCAGTTGCGGTTGTCGATGGTGGCGACGGTGCCGGTGCGCATGATCCGTTTAAGGTCAAAACCCTCGTATTCAGTGATCTCGGCCACGGCCTCTTCGAGTGCGACCTGGATTTCCGCCAGCGCCGGGATCGGTGTCCAAACCGGCAGATCATCATCCAGCACGTGGTCTTCGCGCAAGTATCCATGCGCCAGCACAAAGTCTCCCATTGCCTGAGTGTTCCGCAGGCCTGCGCAATGGCCGACCATCAGCCAGGCATGCGGGCGCAGCACCGCGATATGATCGGTGGCGGTTTTGGCATTGGACGGGCCGACACCGATGTTGACCAAGGTGATGCCGCCTCCGTCTGCGCGCTTCAGGTGATAGGTGGGCATCTGCGGCAGCTTGCCTATCGCCGGTATAACAGCCGAGGGATCGGTGATCTCGTGGTCGCCGGTGCTGACAAAGCTGGTATATCCGGAGTCCGGATCCGCCAGCTGGGAGCGGGCGTAGGCTTCAAATTCGGCGACATAAAATTGGTAATTGGTGAACAGCACGTGGTTCTGGAAATGCTCGGCGCTGGTGGCAGTGTAATGGCTGAGCCGGGCCAGCGAGTAGTCGATGCGCTGTGCGGTGAACAGCGCCAGCGGTCCGGTGCCATTAGGCGGCTGATAGGTGCCGTTGACGATATCGTCATTGGTGGTCGACAGATCCGGCACGTCAAATACGTCGCGCAGGGTGAACCCGGCTGCACCGTCCTGCGGCACCGTCAAATCGGGGCGTGAGGCGACTGCAAAATGCACCGGGATCGGAGTGTCAGAGACATCGATGGTCACTGGCTGACCGTGGTTGCGAATGAGCAGGGTAATCTGCTGGATCAGGTAATTGCGGAACAGGTCCGGCCGCGTCACCGTGGTGGCATAGGTGCCGGGGGCAGACACGTGGCCAAAGCTGAGGCGGCTGTCTACCTGGGCAAAACTCGTGGTGGAGAACCGGATTTCCGGGTAATAGGCGCGGATGCGCTGGTTGTCCGGCGCACCGTCAGCCATTGCACGGCTGAATTCCTCGCAGATGAAGCCGGTGGCCTGCCGGTAAAGCAACTCAAGCCGGTCCACAGCTTCGGTTGCGTCGTTGAAGGTTTCTGTTGGCGGGTGGCCGGGGTGTTTTGTTGTTATCATTGAGCAGGCTCGATTACCGGAATTTTCTGAAAAGTGCGCACGTCCACTAGACCAAGGTCGGAAATTCTCAGCTCCGGGATCACCACCAGCGCCAGCAGCGAGTGCTGCATATAGGCGTTGTTCAGGCTGCAGCCGCAAGCTTCCATCGCTTCCATCATGACTTGCGCCTTGGCAGCTACGTCGGTTGCGGGGCTGTCGGACATCAGGCCGGCAATCGGCAGTTCAACCAGGGCCAGTTCCTTGCCGTCTTTGTAAAGGGTGATGCCGCCGCCCACTTGGGCCAGGCGGTTGGCTGCCAGCGCCATCTCATTGCGGTCGGTGCCGACCACGATCATGTGGTGGCTGTCATGCGCCACGGTTGAGGCCATCGCCATTTTGCCGGTGTAGCCGAAGCCGGAGACAAAGGCGTTGGTGACGCCGCCTGTGGCGCGGTGGCGTTCGACCAGGGCGATCTGGCAGACATCGCCCGCGCCCTCGACCAGCCCGTCCACAACCGGCAGTTCTGCCTGCAGCGCCTTGGTCGGGGCCTGGTTTTCGACCACGCCGATCACATTGGCAGTGACCGCATTGGCGCCCTCCGGCGCGGCGAGTTCAAAATCCTGCGCCGTCAGCTCATGGCCCAGATGCACGGTGCCGCGGGCGCTGGCGGGCCAGTCGTAATGCGGACAATCCACCTTGATAGAGCCTGATTCCGCGACGATCCGGCCGCGGGCAACCACCACCTCGATCGGCAGCTCCGTCATGCTGGAAGTGAGGATCACATCAGCGCGGCGGCCGGGGGTGATGGAGCCGATCTCGCGCTCCAGCCCGAAGTGGGTGGCGGTGTTGATCGTCGCCATCTGCAGCGCGATCACCGGATCGCAGCCGCAGGCAATCGCATGGCGCACCACCCGGTTCATGTGGCCGTCATTGACCAGCGTGCCGGAATGGCAGTCATCGGTGCACAGGATGAAGTTGCGCGGGTCCAGACCCTTCTCCGTCACCGCGGTGATCTGGCTTTCGACGTCATACCAGGCAGAGCCGAGCCGCATCATCGACCGCATCCCCTGGCGCACCCGGGCGATGGCGTCGGCCTCGCAGGTGCCCTCGTGGTCATCCGCCGGGCCGCCGGCCACATAGGCTGCGAAGTCAGGGCCAAGATCGGGAGAGGCATAATGGCCGCCCACGGTCTTGCCCGCGCGCTGGGTGGCGGCGATTTCAGCCAGCATCTTGGGGTCGGCATTGGCAACGCCGGGGAAATTCATCATCTCCCCCAGGCCGATGATGCCAGGCCAGTTCATTGCCTCTGCCACGTCCTCGGCAGAGATTTCATAACCTGTGGTCTCCAGCCCGGGCGCCGACGGCGCGCAGCTAGGCATCTGGGTGAAGATGCTGACGGGCTGCATCAGCGCCTCGTCATGCATATAGCGCACCCCGTCCAGACCCAGAACATTGGCAATCTCATGCGGGTCTGTGAACATCGAGGTGGTGCCATGCGGGATCACCGCGCGGGCGAATTCCGCCGGGGTCAGCATGCCGGATTCAATATGCATATGGGCGTCGCAGAGGCCCGGGATCATGTAGCGGCCATGCGCCTCTATGATCTGCGTCTCAGGCCCGGTGCAATAAGAGGCATCCGGTCCGACATAAGCAATGCGGCCGGCCTTGATCGCAATATCATGGCCGGGCAGCTGCTCGCGGGTGTGGACATTGACCCAGATACCCTGCCGGATCACTGTATCCGCCGGCGCGCGGCCGGCTGCGACGTCGATCAATTGAGGGGCGGAGTCGGGCCAGCTCGGAAAAATGTTTTCTGACATATTCCAATTGTTCCGATTGCGCGCGGGAAGGCAAGCGGATTGCTGGCTTTGCCATCAAAGCTTCATACGGGCGGTGGAAAGGCGCCGAGGGCTGACGCATTTGGCGTTGCCTTAGGGCGGTTTGCCGGGAAATCTGGGCTCATGGATTATGAAACAATAGATGCGGACAGTTTCGGCCGCTCCCTGCGCGGGATCGGGAACAATCTGCTGGTGCGGGATGTTCCGGCGGAAATAACCTTTTTAGAGACTGTTTTTCATATGAGGGGCCATCAGGTAAGCAAGGATTTTGCTATCGTCACCTATGGCGGTCAGGTCTTTCAGCTGCACAGTGATCGCACCTATGCAGAAAACCCGCTGCTGGGGCTGCTGCCGGAAAACCCGCCGCGCGGGGCCGGGATTGAGATCCGCCTGTATGATACCGATCCGGATGAGGCTGTCGACCGGGCAGAGGCGGCGGGATTCACCATTCTGCAGGCGCCCGCGGACAAGCCGCATGGCCTGAGGGAGGCCTATCTCCTGTGTGAAAACGGCTACGCCTGGGTTCCAAGCCGGACGAAAGGGTAAGCGGCGGGAATTCCTCCCCTTTCCACTGAAAGAACGCCGGTCCATGCTGGCGGTATCTTTTGGATGCCATGAGGGACCGCTGATGCACGCCATTACCGACACAACCGCGCTGGTCGAGGAGGGAGTGCTGACTGCGGATCAGGCCCGCACCATCGAGGCGCGTTCACGCGAAGTGATGGTGTCACTGGCGGTGAATGCGATCCTGTGTTTCGGGATTATCGCGGCCACCGCCGGTTTCATCTTCTGGCTGGCCGATCCGCTGGCGGTGGCAGTGACCGGCATACTGATGCTGGGCGGCGGGCTGGCGGTGTTGGCGCGCGGCCGCGAAATGCTGCGGATGTTCGGCAATTCCGCCACCTTGATCGGGGCAGGCATGCTGATGGGGGGCGCCGGGATTGAGCTGGTGGACAAATACCAGGATATCGCCGGCTGGGTGATGCTGCCTGCCGGAGCGCTGGTGGCAGCGATCTGTGTCTGGCGCTGGCGGCGCGGGGCCTGGTCCACGGGGTTTGTGCTGGGGGCGGTCCTGCTGATGGGGCTGGCGATGCATCTTGCGGGGGTTGAGCTGCTGCTGCAGCAATACGAGATCGGCTCGCCGCTGCGGAACTTGGCGCTGCTCTATTATGCCGCCGCGCTGGCTCTGGCTGGCTGGCAAGTGGATGTGCGCTTTGTCACTGCGCTGGCGATTGCGCCTTTTGCCCAGATGCTGGAGACCGGCACCAGCTATTTCCACGCGGCCTATGTGTTCTATTCGCCGGAATCGACGCTGACGATCCTGCAGATGGTACTGCTGATCGTGCTCTGTGTCTGGGGTGCGTCCCGGCTGGCCGAGCGCGACGCCCGGCACTTGCGCATTCTGGCAATCCTGGGGTTTGTGGTGGCCAATCTCTGCGCGCTGGTCGGCTCGCTGTGGGGCGATGTGGTGGGCGAAACCGTCTGGGGGCCGGGCCGTTACAGCGACGGCTACGAGGATTGGGAATCCTTTTCCGCTGCCCGCGATGCCTTCCGCGACAGCGCGTTGTTCCTCTCCGAAAACGTCTATTCGGTGCTTTGGGCAGCAGTGCTGGCGGCGGTGATTTTCTGGGCGGCGCAGCGGCACCAGCGCGGGCTGTTCAACGCGGCGCTGACCTTTGCCGCGATCCATGCCTATACGCAGATGTTCGAGTCCTTCGCGGATGAGCCGCTGGCCTATGTGATCGGCGGCCTGGCGGCGATCCCGCTGGCCTGGGGGCTGTGGCGGCTGAACCAGTGGATGGCAGCCAAGCAAGCCTAGCCGCTGCTGCGCAAGCTGCGCGGGGTATTTCCAAACTCCGCCTTGAAAGCCCGGGTTAGCGCACTCGGGTCGTCGTAGCCGCAGCGCAGGGCAATCTCCGAGACACTCAAAACAGTCTCTAACACAAGCTTTCTGGCCTGAATCAGCCGCAACCTCCGGTAAACCGCCTGCGGAGTGGCTCCAAGTTCCGCTTTCATCCTCGCCTCCAGATCCTTCTGGCTGCGGCCCGCTTTCCGCGCCACGGCAGCGATCGGCAGGGGCGTTTCCAGATTGGCCTGCATCACCGCCACCGCACGGGCAACCGATTTGCCGCGCACCAGGATCGGGTCCTGGGTTTCGGTTGCTTCGGGCGCCATGAACAGCGCCGCTACCTCCAGCCGCAACGCGGCGCCGTGCTGGTCTCCGATCAGCTCCATCATGGTGTCAAAGGCTGCCAGCGCACCGGTGCAGGTGACGCGGTCGCCATCCCGGACCTGGCGGGCACGTTCCGTCTGTACTTCGGGAAAAGCCTCGGTAAAGCGGTTCAACTCTTCCCAATGAATGGTGGCGCGCTTGCCGTCCAGGAGTCCGGCCTGTGCCAGCAGCCAGGCGCCGGTGTCAAATCCCGCCAGCACCGTGTAGCGGCGGGCTGCGGACTTCAGCGCCCGCGCGGTGGCCACGGTGGCATGTCGCAGGAAATCGTAGGACGGCATCGCAATCAGCACATCGCCGCTGCAGTCGCCCAGTTTTCCATGCGCCCGCACCTCCATGCCTGAGGACGACACAGCCGGCCCGCCGTCCAGCGTCAGGAACCGCCAGGCATAGACCTGCCGCCCGGCGAACGTATTGGCCGCCCGCAAGGGCTCCACCGTGTTGGCCAGGCAATGAGCCGAGAAAGCATCAAACAGCAGCACATCCAATTGCTGCGCTGCAGCGGCATCTTTTGTCCAACTTTGCATGATTACTTCTATTCATGCATGATGGGCGTAGGCAAGCGGCGTAATCTGATGTGCAACAGATTTGCCGAAGGATAACCGCCATGCAGTTCGGGACGACCGAAGAACAGTCCATGATCGTTGAGACCACCCGCGCCTTTGTGGAAAAGGAGCTCTATCCGCATGAGGCGGAGATCGAGCGCACCGGTCACCTGGACATGGATGTGATTCGTGATGTGCAGAAAAAGGCGATGGAAGCGGGGCTTTATGCCGCCAACATGCCTGAGGAAGCAGGTGGCGCCGGCCTCGATACGCTGTCGTGGCTGATGTATGAAAAGGAACTGGGCCGCGCCAACTATGCGCTGCACTGGACAGGCGTTGCGCGGCCGTCGAACATTCTGCTGGCGGGCACGGAGGAGCAGAAAGAAAAGTACCTGTTCCCCTGCATGAAAGGTGAGAAATGGGATTGCCTGGCAATGACCGAGCCGGACGCGGGGTCCGACCTGCGCGGCATGAAGGCAACCGCGCGCCAGGATGGTGACGACTGGATCCTGAACGGTACCAAACATTTCATCAGCCACGCAGATATCGCCGATTTTGCCATCTGCTTCATGGCCACCGGGGTTGAGGAAACCCCGCGCGGGCCGAAGAAGAAGATCACCGCCTTCTTTGTCGACAAGGGCACCCCGGGATTTGAGGTGCGGGATGGCTACGGCAACGTCAGCCACCGCGGCTACACCAACGCGGTTCTGGAATTCGATGATTGCCGCCTGCCGTCCTCGGCCATTCTGGGGGAGGTCGACAAAGGGTTCGAGGTTGCCAACACCTGGCTGGGCGCAACCCGCCTGCAGGTGGCTGCCACTTGTCTGGGCCGGGCTGAGCGCGCGTTGCAGCATTCGGTCGAATACGCCGCGGAGCGCAAGCAGTTCGGCCAGCAGATCGGTAAGTTCCAGGGTATCTCCTTCAAACTGGCGGATATGGCGCTGGAACTGAAGGCTGCGAACCTTCTGACCTGGGAAGCCGGCTGGAAATTCGATCAGGGCACCGTCACCGAGAGCGACATGTCGATGGCCAAGCTGAAGGCGACCGAGATGCTGGCCATGGTTGCGGATGAAGCGATCCAGATCCACGGCGGCATGGGGCTGATGGACGAGCTGCCGCTGGAACGCATCTGGCGCGATGCGCGGGTCGAACGTATCTGGGAAGGCACCAGTGAAATCCAGCGGCACATCATCAGCCGCGAGATGCTGCGCGCCGTCGGAGGCTGATCCATGACCCGATCCGGGAACCCCTCAGAGAAACCCACCGTCACCATTACCTATTGCACCGGCTGCAATTGGCTGCTGCGGGCGGGCTGGATGTCGCAGGAACTGCTGCAGACCTTCCAGGACCAATTGGGCGGGGTGAAACTGGTTCCCGGAGAAATGGGCGGGATCTTTGAGATCCATGTTGAAAAGGAGCTGATCTGGGAGCGCAAACGGGACGGCGGCTTTCCTGATGTGAAAGAGCTGAAGACCCGCGTGCGCGACCGGATTGACCCCGGCAGGGATCTGGGCCATCTCGACCGAAGCGCGGACGGGTAAGCCGGATGCCTCCGGCGGGGATATTTGGGGCAAGAGGAAAAGGGCGGCCCGCAATAGCCGCCCCGGTAAAGAGAGAGGCTCTCTTCCCCTTGCACGGCCATTGGCGTCCCCGCCTGTGCCGCACAGCTATTGGGTGTGATTCTGGTTAACGAAAACTTACTTCCTCTTGCGGAATATATCCCCGCCGGAGGCTCCCGAACTCTCTACCAGCGGAACCGCTAGAAAATGACACGCGACCTTTCCCGCCTCTTTCGTCCCAAGACAATTGCTGTGATCGGCGGCGGCGCATGGTGCCGCTTGGTGATTGAGCAATGCCAGAAGATGGGGTTTGAGGGCACCATCTGGCCCGTCCACCCCAAGGCAGACGAGGTCGCGGGCCTGCCTGCCTTCAAGGATGCGGACAGCCTGCCGGAGGCGCCGGATGCGGCCTTTATCGGGGTGAACCGTTTCATCACCATCGAAGTGGTGCGGGCGCTGTCGGCGCGCGGCGCGGGCGGTGCGGTCTGTTTTGCATCCGGCTTCTTGGAAGCCGCCGCTGAGGACGCCGAAGGGGCAGACTTGCAGGCGCAGTTACTGGAAGCGGCTGGAGATATGCCTTTCCTTGGCCCCAACTGCTATGGTTTCATCAATTATCTGGACGGTGCGCTCTTGTGGCCGGACCAGCATGGCGGGGCGCGGGCAGAACGGGGCGTGGCGCTGGTCACTCAAAGCTCCAACATCGCCATCAACCTGACCATGCAGAAACGCGGCCTGCCGGTGGCCTATGTGGTGACGGCCGGCAACCAGGCACAGTCGGGCATCGCTGCCATCGGCGAAGCACTGCTGGAAGACGACCGTGTCACAGCACTTGGCCTGCATATCGAAGGTTTTGGCGATTTGCGTGCGTTTGAGGCATTGGCGGCCAGAGCACGAGAATTGGGAAAGCCGGTCGTTGCCCTTAAGGTCGGCAGATCCGCCGAGGCCCAGGCCGCGACTGTTTCTCATACTGCCTCGCTTGCGGGCGGTGACGCGGGTGCAGGGGCTTTGCTCTCACGCCTAGGCATTCCGCGTCTTAATGACCTGCCCTCCTTCCTGGAGACGCTGAAATTGCTGCATGTGACGGGGCGGCTGCCTTCGAACCGCATTGCAACGATCAGCTGCTCCGGAGGAGAGGCAAGCCTGGCCGCGGACACCTGCCATGCGCGCAATGTCGTGTTCCCGCCCCTGAATGATCTCCAAAAGACGGATTTGCGGGAGGCGCTGGGCCCGATGGTGGCGCTGGCAAACCCGCTCGACTACCACACTTATATCTGGCGGGATGCCGAGGCGATGACACAGGCATTCTCGGCAATGATGGATCCGCAGCTGGCGATGACTATGCTGATCGTCGACTTCCCGCGCAATGACCGCTGCGATGCCTCGGATTGGGAATGCGCGATTCAGGCCGCCATCGGCGCGCACGAGCGGACCGGGGCCAATGTCGGCCTTGTTGCCACTCTGCCGGAACTGCTGCCAGAGGATGTGGCGGCCCGGCTGATGGATGCGGGCGTGGTGCCCTTCTGCGGTCTCAGCGAAGCGATTGCTGCCTGCGAAGCAGCCAGCCTGCCGCTTCCGGAAGCGCCTGTGCCGCTGTTGCTGCCGACCCCGGTTGTGGAGCCTGATCTGGTGCCCGAGGCCGAGGCCAAGTGGCAGCTTGCCAGCTATGGGCTGCGCACTCCACGCTCCAAACTGGCGGCTTCGGCCACCAACGCCCGCGCGGTGGCAGTGGATGTCGGTTTCCCGGTGGTGCTGAAGGGCGAAGGCGTGGCCCACAAGACGGAAGCTGGCGCAGTAGTGCTGAACCTGAATTCGGGACAGGAGGTGAGCGACGCCGCTTTCAACATGCCTGCAGAGCGTTTCCTGGTGGAGGAGATGGTCACCGGTGCTGTAGCGGAGCTGCTGATCGGAGTGGTGAAGGACCCGGCACACGGCTTTGTCATGACACTGGCAGCGGGCGGGACTTTGACTGAGCTGATGGCGGACAGCGCTTCTTTCCTTCTGCCTGCTTCGGATGCGGACATAGAAGCCGCGCTCCAGGCTCTGCGCATCGCCAAACTGCTGGACGGCTACCGGGGTGCCCCGGCAGCAGACAGGGGGGCGATCCTGCGCGCCATCCGCGCAGTCGAGGCCTATGTGATGGAAAACGCGCTGGGATTGGAAGAGATCGAGATCAACCCGCTTCTCTGCACGCCAGCTGACGCCGTTGCAGCAGATGCGCTGATGCGGCGGAAATACTGAGGCTTCGGCCTGAAACATGAGCGGTACTACCGTGCCAGGAGGAATTGATATGACCGACAGCCCTGTGAAAACCCGCCGCGACGGCGCCATACTGGAAGTGACGCTGGACCGGCCCAAGGCCAATGCCATTGACCTGCAGACCAGCCGGGTGATGGGGGAGGTATTCCGCGGCTTCCGCGATGATCCGGAGCTGCGGGTGGCGATCCTGACTGGCGGTGGAGAAAAGTTCTTCTGCCCAGGCTGGGACCTGAAAGCCGCGGCTGACGGCGATGCAGTGGATGGCGATTATGGCGTCGGGGGCTTTGGTGGCCTGCAGGAGCTGCGCGACATGAACAAACCGGTGATTGCCGCCGTGAATGGCATCGCCTGTGGCGGCGGGCTGGAGCTGGCGCTGTCAGCAGATGTGATCATCGCTGCTGATCATGCCACCTTTGCGTTGCCGGAGATCCGCTCTGGCACTGTGGCCGATGCCGCCAGCGTGAAGCTGCCCAAGCGCATCCCTTATCACATCGCTATGGAGCTGTTGCTGACCGGGCGCTGGTTCGATGCCGAAGAGGCCAACCGCTGGGGCCTGGTAAACGAGATCATGGCGGCGGACCAGCTGATGGACCGGGCCTGGGAGCTGGCGCGGCTGCTCGCCTCCGGCCCGCCGCTGGTCTATGCGGCAATCAAGGAGATCGTGCGCGACGCTGAAGATTCCAAATTCCAGGACGCGATGAACCGGATCACGCAGCGGCAGCTGCAGTCGGTGGATGTTCTCTATGGTTCCGAGGACAACCTGGAAGGCGCCCGCGCCTTTGCCGAAAAGCGCGATCCGGTCTGGAAGGGGCGCTGACGCGGCGCGCCGCCAGGTGCGGCGCCGGGCCCAAAGGCGCGGGTGGCATCGCAGATGCCGTCCAAAGACGCGGGAGCTCCCAATTGCCCAGGAACATCTGAAGATGTCCCTGGGCAATTGGGCCCGGCGCCTCGCTTTGCGCGGCGTTTGGATCCCCGCCTTTCCAACAGCTAAGTGGTAAAGGGGCGCTATACTTTTTGAAATCGCGCGATCAGGGCGGTGTCGTCCTTGTGCGCCCCCGTCGCGCCAGGTCCGTAGATGGGCAGTTCAGGCAGAGTAAGATTCTTGATCCATTGCCCGCGCACCAGCCGGCCGAAGGCTTCGGAAAACCCCGCCTTACCGTAGAACTTGGCATTCACCGACAGAGCAAACCAGGCATCGGGTGCGGCCACCCGCAACAGGGCGGGCAGGACTTCCGGGCCGAGGTGCCCATGGGTGAAGGTGCCGGAGGAGACCACACCTCGGTAGGACCCGCGCGGCACCGGGATGCCTTCCAGCAGATTGGCTTCGATCACGTCACGGTAGGCATCCTTGCGCAAGGCTTCGGCCAGCATCGCGGCGCTTATATCGGTGGCGTCGATAGGTTCTATTCCAATCGCCCGCAACGCTTGGCCGCACAGACCGGTTCCGGCACCGACGTCCAGCACCGGGCCGGCTCCCCCGGCGGCGGCAAAAACCTTGGCGGTCAATCCGGGCAGGAGGTAACCCTGCCCGGCGGCGAAATCCTGGTCGTATGTGCTGGCCCAGTCCCTGTAAAGCCGCTTGGAATCGGCAGGTGTCTGCAGGGCGTAGGCGTTTGAAAGTCCCGGTTTCTGTTTGTCCATGCGCGTCATGAAAAGGCTGATCGGGATTCGAATCAACCCTTGCACAGCAGGCGCGGTCAACGCATCTAGGAAGCATGAGGAAAACGCTGCTTTGTCTTGGATTTGGCTATACCGCCCGGGCGCTTGCGCCGCGCCTGCTGGCGCAGGGATGGCGGGTTATCGGCACTTCGCGCGAGGCTGTGGAGGCCGAAGGCGTGGAGATGATCACCTGGCCCGGGCAGGACGTGCCGCTGGACGGGGTCACCCATGTTCTGAGCTCGATAGGGCCGAACATGGCGGGTGACCCGGTGCTGGCCGCGATGGCTGGTCAAATCACTGCTGCCCCCAGTCTGGAATGGGTGGGGTATCTGTCGACTACGGCAGTTTATGGCCATCACGACGGCGCCTGGGTGGATGAGGCCACGCCGGTGACGCCGTCCAGCGAACGCGGCGACTGGCGCGCCCGGGCCGAGGCGCAATGGCAGGCCATCCCCGGTCTGCCGCTGCATATCTTCCGGCTGGCGGGCATCTACGGTCCCGGCCGTGGCCCCTTTGCCAAGCTGATGGCGGGCAAGGCGCGGCGGATCATCAAGCCGGGTCAGGTTTTTTCCCGCATTCATGTGGAGGACATTGCCCAGGTGCTGGCGGCCTCCATTGCGCAGCCCCGCCCCGGTGCCATTTTCAACGTCTGCGACGATGATCCGGCGCCGCCGCAGGATGTGCTGGGCCATGCCGCAGAACTGCTGGGCCTGCCGGTGCCCGCCGAAGTGCCCTTTGACGAGGCTGGCATGACCCCTATGGCGCGCAGTTTCTATGGAGAGAACAAGCGCGTCCGCAACCTCCGCATCAAGGAAGAGCTGGGTGTGAAGCTGCTTTATCCGACCTATCGCGAGGGGCTGCGGGCAGTGCTGGAGGCCGAGGACATGGAGAGCTTTGTGCCGCCTGCGGAGCCGCCGGGGGTGTAATTCTCACGGCCGGGACGCTTGCTCCCCGGCAGGCGCATTCGCGCCTATCCAGGCAGGTTCGGACCAAGTTTCAAAGCGCGTTAAGCCCGCTTCTCGCCAATTGTTGCCACGCCCAGCACCTCCAGCACCTTGGCTTCGATCTGCGGCGCGTTCATGGCCGCGACCTCGTACATATCCGCAGGGCTGGCCTGGTCGATAAAGGTATCGGGCAGCACCATGGAGCGGTACTTGAGGCCGCTGTCGAACACGGCTTCCTCGGCCAGCAGCTGTGCGACATGGGAGCCGAAACCGCCCACTGCGCCTTCCTCGATGGTGATCAGTGCCTCGTGATCCGCAGCCAGCTGCAGGATCAGATCGCGGTCCAGCGGTTTGGCAAAGCGGGCGTCGGCGATGGTCGGGGTGATGCCCTTGGCCGCCAATGCTTCGGCGGCCTTTCGCACCTCGCCCAGGCGGGTGCCGAAGGACAAGAGCGCCACGCGTTTGCCCGCTTGGATCATCCGGCCCTTGCCGATCTCCAGCACTTCCGGGGTTTCCGGCATCTCGACGCCTTCGCCCTCGCCGCGGGGATAGCGGAAGGCGATGGGGCCGTCGTCATGCGCTGCAGCAGTCTTGACCATATGGGCCAGCTCGGCCTCGTCGGCGGCAGCCATCACCACCATGCCAGGCAGGTTTGCCATATAGCCAATGTCGAAGCTGCCTGCGTGGGTGGCGCCATCGGCGCCCACCAGACCGGCGCGGTCGATGGCAAAGCGAACCGGCAGACGCTGGATCGCCACGTCATGCACCACCTGGTCATAGCCGCGCTGCAGGAAAGTGGAATACATCGCGCAGAAGGGTTTCATGCCGCCGGCCGCCAATGCAGCGGCAAAGGTCACGCCGTGCTGTTCGGCAATGCCCACATCAAAGGTGCGCGAGGGGTAGCGTTCGGCCATCAGGTTCAACCCGGTGCCGTCGGGCATCGCCGCGGTCACGGCGCAGATCTTGTCGTCCGCGGCTGCGAGCTTCACCAGCTCGTTGCCGAACACCGAGGTATAGGAGGGCGCGTTGGAGGGCGCCTTTTTCTGCTCCCCCGTCACCATGTCGAATTTGGCGGTGGCGTGGCCCTTGTCGCGGGCAGCTTCTGCCGGGGCGTAGCCCTTGCCCTTTTTGGTCAGCACATGGATCAGGATCGGCCCGGTGGCGCGGGCTTTGACCGTGCGCAGCACTGGCAGCAGCTGATCCATGTCATGCCCGTCGATGGGGCCGAGGTAGGAAAACCCCAAGGCTTCGAACAGAGTGCCGCCGACGGCCATGCCTTTCAGCATGTCCTTGGCGCGTTTGGCGCCCTCGCGGAAGGGTTCGGGCAGCAGCGAGACGGCCCCCTTGGCGGCGGCCTTCAGCTCCTGGAAGGGTTCGCCGGCATAAAGCCGCGACAGGTAGGAGGACAGCGCGCCAACGGGCGGGGCGATCGACATTTCATTGTCGTTCAGGATGACGATCAGCCGCTTGCCCAGATGGCCTGCGTTGTTCATCGCTTCAAACGCCATGCCGGCCGACATCGAACCGTCGCCGATCACCGCGATAGCGTCGCCGTTGCCCTCGGGGATCACACCGCCAAGATCGCGCGCCACCGCAAAGCCAAGCGCGGCGCTGATTGAGGTGGAACTATGGGCGGCGCCAAACGGGTCATAGGGCGACTCGGAACGTTTGGTGAAACCGCTGAGGCCGTCCTTCATCCGCAGTGTACGGATACGGTCGCGGCGCCCGGTCAGGATCTTATGCGGGTAGCACTGGTGGGAGACGTCCCAGATCACCTTGTCCCGCGGAGTGTCAAAGACTGCGTGCAGGGCGGTGGTCAGCTCCACCACACCCAGGCCTGCGCCCAGATGGCCGCCGGTGACGGAAACCGCAGCAATGGTTTCCTGCCGCAGTTCCTGCGCCACTTGCACCAGTTGCGCATCCGTCAGCCCCTTCAGATCCGCGGGGCGGGTAATCTGGTCCAGAAGCGGGGTCTTGGGCCGGTCGGACATGGTGTCTCCTTGGGCTGCGCCGGGCAGGGTGCCGGGGCGTGGCGCGCGGGGTTAGCTGTCGCGCGCAATAACGAAACGCGCGGCTGCCTTCAAGGTTGCTGCATCCTCACCATAAGGTGACAGCGCGGTGCAGGCCTCGTCGCACAAGGACTGTGCGCGGGCTTTTGCCTCTGCCAGACCGAGCAGCGAGACAAAGGTTGCCTTGCCGGCATCGGCATCCTTGCGCACGGCCTTGCCGACCTTGGCGGCATCGCCTTCCACATCCAAGATGTCGTCGGCGATCTGGAAGGCAAGGCCAAGGGCGCGTGCGAATTGCCGCAACGGCGCAGGATCTTCGCCCGCCAGCACCGCGCCGGCAGTGGCGGACCATTCGATAAGGCATCCAGTCTTACGGCCCTGCAGCCTGGTGATCTGCTCCAGCGTCAGCGGCGCGTCGGCGGTCTCTGCCGCTATGTCCAGCATCTGGCCCGACACCATGCCGTCTTTGCCGGAGGACTGCGCCAGGCCGCGGATCAGGGTCAGGGCGTGGGGGCCAGCCTTGGGGTCTGCCAGCAACTCAAAGGCAAAGGCCTGCAGGCTGTCGCCGGCAAGAACTGCCATCGCCTCATCCCATTTTTTGTGCACAGTAGGCTGGCCGCGGCGCAGGTCGTCATCGTCCATGCAGGGCAGGTCGTCATGTACCAGTGAATAAGCGTGGATGCATTCAATAGCGAGCGCTGCCTCAAGGGCAGCTTCAGCCGGGACGCCGTGCAGACGGCTGCTTTCCAGCACCAGAAAGCCGCGCAGCATCTTGCCGCCGGTGATGGCGTAGCGCATCGCGGTGTGCAGCTTGTCGCCGCCTGCCAGCCGCATTTCCATATGTGCGGTGATGCTGGCCTGTGCGTTTTTCAACGCATCTGCAAAGGGGCGCGTTCGGGCGTCTGCTGCGGCGGTCATGGCTCAGCCGGCATCCAGCGGCTGGGTGCCCTTGGGGGTGCCGTTGGCGTCCAGCGTAATGGCGGCAACCTTTTCCTCGGCGCGTTTCAGCTCATCCTCGCAGCGTTTCTTCAGCGCAGCACCGCGTTCGTAAAGCGCGATTGAGGCATCCAGCGCCACGTCGCCGCGCTCCAGCTGATCCACCACGCCTTCCAGCTCACGCATTGCCTGTTCAAAGCTCATCTGGTCTACGGGGGTCTCAGTCATGCCGGTGCCTTTATCAATTCTTCCACATGCGCGCGCGTAGCGGCGGCCAGCGCGTTCAGATCATATCCGCCTTCCAAAGTCGAGACGATACGGCCCTGGCACAGTTCACTTGCAAGTCTGCACAGTTCGGCAGTGATCCAGGCGAAATCTTCTGTTGCCCAGTTGAGGCTGGCAAGCGGATCGTCCTGGTGGGCGTCAAAGCCTGCAGAGATGATAATCAACTCTGGCTTGAAGGCACGCAGGCGCGGGAAAGCACTCCCTTCATAAGCTGCCTGCATCTCTGCCCGGCCAGATCCGGGAGCAAGCGGCATGTTCAGGATATTGCCATGGGCGCCGTCCTCATCCGGGCGGCCGGAGCCGGGCCAGAGTGGCATCTGCTGGCTGGTGATCACCAGAGCGCGCGCCTCGTCCCACAGCAGATCCTGGGTACCATTGCCGTGATGCACGTCGAAATCCACCACCGCAACGCGGTCCAGGCCGTGATGATCCAGCGCATGTTTTGCCGCCAGTGCTGCGTTGCCGAACAGGCAGAAACCCATCGCGGTATCTGTTTCGGCATGATGCCCCGGCGGGCGCACTGCGGCAAAAGCATTCTGCACCTCGCTGCCCAGCACCATATCGACGCCACGCACCGCTGCGCCGGCTGCGCGGAAGGCTGCATCCAACGAGCCAGGGGACATGAAGGTGTCACCATCGATCTGTGCCCAGCCCTCTGCCGGAGAGGACTTGCGCAAGTCCGACAGATAGCCGGCCGGGTGAATGCGCAGGATGTCGTCCTCGGCAGCCATCGGCGCGGTTACGCGTTTCAGATCCAATGGTTCCAGCGCGTGCAGGATATGCGCAAGCCGTGCCACCTGTTCCGGATGCCCGTCCGGCGTTACGTGATTCAGGCAATCCGCGTGGGTGATCAGTGCGGTTGTCATGGCTCGTATCCTCCTGCTGCGGGGTTTGGCGCGACCCTAGGGGGCCGCGGCGCTGCGCGGCAAGGGGAATCCCGGGGCGCTGCCCCGGACCCCGGGATAATTGCGGCCAGAAGAAGAGGCTGGGGCTTTACTCGGGGGCCAGCATGTAGCCTGCGCCGCGGACGGTTTGCAGGTATTGCGGCTGTTTCGGGTTCGGCTCGATCTTGCGGCGCAGACGGGTGATCTGCACATCTACCGCGCGTTCCTGCGCCTGACCGCGGTCGCGGCCCAGATCCTCGACCAGCTTGGTGCGGGAGACCGGCTCGCCGGGCTGGGCCGAGAAGATCTTCATCAACTGGCTTTCGGTGCCGGTGAGGCGGATCAGCTCGTCCCCCTGCCACATTTCACCCCGTTCGATGTCATAGCGGATGGCACCCAGATGCAGCACTTTGGGCGCACTTTCCTGTGCAACCGTGTCTGGCATCCGCCGCAGGATTGCATTGACACGCAGCAGCAGCTCTTTGGGCTCAAAGGGTTTTGGCAGGTAGTCATCCGCGCCAGCTTCCAGCCCCGCAATCCTGTCCTCAGTCTCGCCCTTAGCGGTCAGCAGCAGGATCGGTGTGGCCATGGTTTCACGCAAGGAAGTTGTCAGCGAGATACCGTCCTCGCCGGGCATCATCACATCCATGACGATCAGGTCGAAATCCAAGCCCGCCAGCACCCGGCGGGCATGGGCCGCGTCGCGCGCTGCAGTGACCAGAAAGCCGGAGCGCATCAGGAATTTCTTCAAAAGCCCGCGAATGCGTTCGTCGTCGTCAATGATCAGCAGATGGGCGTCATGCATGCTCATACGCCTTAATCCCGCAACTTGGCATAGGCACGGCGCATATCCGCATCCATCATTGCTTCCAGCACCTTTTTGAAACCTTGCACCGCCTCGGGGCCGGCATCTTTGTAGGCGGCGCGCATCCGGGCGCGCTGGGCGTCTGACAGCGTGGCCTCCAGCGCCGCGCCCTGATCGGTCAGATACAGATGCCGCTCGCGTTTATCCAGCTCACCCACCTTGCTGATCACTAAACCGTCGCCGATCAATGTGCGCAGCACCCGGTTCAGCGACTGTTTGGTCACGCCCAGAATGCTGAGAAGGTTGTTCACCGTCGTTCCGGGTGAGCGGTTGATAAAGTGGACCGCCCGGTGATGCGCCCGGCCGTAGGACATTTCCGCCAGAATCCGGTCCGGATCGGCGGTAAAGCCGCGGTAGGCAAAAAACATTGCCTCGATCCCCTGGCGCAGCTGCTCATCCGTCAGAAACAGCAGGCTTTCGCCGCCGTATCCCTGCCCTGTCCGGCCTTCAGGCATTCGGTGCCCCCTCGTCTGTATTGCCATGCAGTTTATGTCAGTGTTGTTGACATTCCAAGGGTGAAGATGTATCGAATCCCAACTTTGACGCAATATTATGTTCCTCTCGGACATAATGTGCGCAATAAATGGAAATCCCGCAGAGTTTTAGGAGAGTGCGGCATGGCAGGTTATGACGACCGCGACGGTGTGATCTGGATGGATGGGGGGCTGGTCGACTGGCGGGATGCAAAGGTGCATATCCTGACCCATGCGATGCATTATGCCTCCTCGGTGTTTGAGGGTGAGCGCGCCTACAACGGCAAGATCTTCAAAAGCCGTGAACATTCCGAGCGCCTGATAGCTTCCGCCGAGGCGCTGGACATGCCGATGCCCTATACCGTCGACCAGATCGAGGCGGCCAAGGAAGAAACCCTGAAAGCCTCCGGCCTGCAGGACGCCTATGTCCGCGCGCTTGTCTGGCGCGGTTCCGGCGATGACATGGGCGTGGCCTCCGCAGCCAACCCGGTGCGGATGGCGATCGCAGTCTGGGGCTGGGGCGCCTACTATGGCGACGCCAAGATGCAGGGTGCCAAGCTGGCGATTGCCGAATGGAAACGTCCGTCGCCTGAAACCATCCCGGTCCATGCCAAGGCGGCAGGTCTTTACATGATCTGCACCATTTCCAAACACAAAGCGACCGCGCAGGGCTGCTCGGACGCGCTGTTCATGGACTGGCGCGGCTATGTGGCCGAAGCAACCGGCGCCAACATCTTTTTCGTGAAGGACGGCGAGGTGCACACCCCCAAGGCCGACTGCTTTCTGAACGGCATTACCCGCCAGACCGTGATCGGCATGCTCAAGGACAAGGGCATCACTGTGCATGAGCGCCGCATCAAGCCGGAAGAGATGGAAGAGTTCGAACAGTGCTGGCTGACCGGCACCGCCGCCGAGGTGACTCCGGTCGGCGAGATCGGCCCGTATAAATTCGAGGTCGGCGCGCTGACCCGCGAGATTGCTGAGGATTACGAGAAACTGGTACGGTCCTAAGCGCCTTTGCCAGCAGCAGTTCCGTGAAACCCCCGCCTGCAAGCGGGGGTTTTTCTTTGCCCGGGCGCCGCAACATCAGTCCAGTGGTTTATTTGCAGCGAATGCGGTGACATAACGCCCGAGGGGCGCGGAGCAGGCCAGCGGATAAGGGCCTGAAAAGGCAGGTGAGGATAATGGCAGTCACGGTATTTGCGCTGACAACGGTGAACCCGGATGATCTGGAAGCGCTGAGCATGTATTTGGGAACCACCAAGCCGCTGCTGGAGGAAGTCGGGGCGGAGATTGTTCAGGGTTTTGAGATTTCTGAGACCATCATCGGAGACGCGCTGCCGGAAATGGTGACGATTGTGCGCTATCCCGACCGGGCTGCGGTGGACCGGGTGTTTCAGAGCGCCGAGTACCAGGCGCTGAAAGAGATCCGGCAGCGGGCGTTTCTGGATTACCAGATCGGGATCGTCGAGGCGTGATCTGCCCGCCCGTTCACATTCCCTTGCAGATCGTCTCAAACCATGGACGCCGGGTGCCAGACCCCTAACATGGGCATCATGTTGGACTTGCTTAGCGATATTCTCACCCGGCTTTCCCTCAAAGGGACGTTTTACTTCCGCACCTCCTTTACCCCGCCGTTCGGGATTCAGGTGCCGCCATATGAAAACGTCGCCCGCTTCCACTTTGTGCAGCGCGGCGAGCTGAAGGTGCATGTGCCCGCAACCGGCGAAACTCTGCGGTTGAAACAGGGCGATTTGGTGCTGATCCCCCATGGTGCGGCGCATATGCTGTTGTGCAACGAGGTGCAGCCGCTGGAGGCCCTGCCGCTGGAGCAAGTGCTGGAGGAGGCCGGATACGATGGCGGCGGGGTGCTGGTGTACGGCGGCGAGGGCGCGGGGCGCGATACTCAGCTGATCTGCGGCCATTTCTCCTTTACCGCCATGCCGGGTCGGCGTGGCACTGGGCATATGCTGATCGACCGGCTGCCGCCCTTTATTGTTATCGAGAACTACGGCGAGGAGGCAGGCGCCTGGATCGAGGCGACCTTGCGGATGATCGGCTCGGAGGTGCATGGCACCCGCATAGGCGGCGACCTGATTGCGCTGAAACTGTCAGAGGTGCTGTTTGCCCAGGCGATCCGCGCCTATCTGGAGCATCAAAGCCCCAGCGGATCGGCACTGGCGGGCTTTGCCGATCCGCGGATTTCGCGGGCGCTGACCGCGTTTCACCAATCCCCGGCGCAGGAGTGGAGTGTCGAAGGCCTGGCCCGCGAGGCCGGCATGTCGCGCACCGCCTTTGCCCAGGAGTTCACCGCCAAGATGGAGGTGACACCGATGCAGTATCTGACAGGCTGGCGGATGCAGATCGCCTGCCAGGGGCTGACGGAGCAAGGGTTGAGTGTTGCCGATGCTGCGGAGGTTGCCGGCTATGCCTCCGAAGCAGCGTTTTCCCGTGTGTTCCGCAAGCAGGTGGGGATTTCGCCGGCGGCCTACCGGCAGCAGCATGCAGCCGCTTGAACGGCAGCCAGGGCCGGATCTCTGAACGATCTGCAAGATGTGCGAGATGATCTGAAATTCACCGTTCGATCTCGGTAAGGCAATCTGGGGTCAGAGCCGCCAAGGACGCGGCCAGGATGTTCTCAGTAACAAGGATCTGACCCATGCCTTTGCGTTTCGTGACCCGTACCATCCATGCCTATCTCGATTACCCGGTGGCCATCGCCCTGATGGGGCTGCCTTTCCTGCTCGGCCTTGGTGGCAGCAACCCGCTGGCGTTGTGGCTGTCGGTGGCAACCGGCATCGCTGCATTTGTCCTGACGGTACTGACCGACCACCACCTGGGTCTGATTCGGGTGCTGCCCTATAAGTTGCATCTGACGGTTGACCTGTTTGTCGGTCTAACCTTTCTGGCGGCACCGTTTCTCTTTGGTTTTGCCGGGCTGGACGCAGCCTTCTATCTGTTGAACGGGGCTGCGGTTCTGGCGGTGATCTCGCTCAGCGCGCCGGAAGGGGCGGAGACGGCCTCGGTCTGAGAATTACTGGCGCAGCAGCCAGTCGACAACTGCTTTGGCCCGGCCTTTCTGGCTGGGCCAAAGCACATAAAACCCCTGGTCCCCTTGGCGTGGGGCTTGCCACAGGATCCGGAGAGGCTGGGTGCCCAGGAATATCCGTGGCACCAGCGCAATGCCCTGGCCATTCATCGCGGCATCCATCGCCAGCGCGGTTTGATTAAACAGCAGGATCCGCCCTGTTGCCGCCAGGCCTTCTTGCCGCAGCAGCAGGTCCCAGTGCCGGTGCCCATCCTGGATCAGAGTTTGCGTCGCAAGACCGGCCAGTTCGGGCTGTTTTTCCTTAGTTAAAGACGCATCTTCCTTGGCCACCGCCACCAGATCCACCAGCGAAAGCAGGGCGTAATTCAGCCCGCTTTCCTGCGGTTTGCCGCCCTGGCGGATGGCGATGTCGATGCCGTCCCGCTTGAAATCGGTCAGGCTTTCCTCCGCCACCACCCGCAGGTCGATATCCGGATGCGCGGCCTCGAACTCCGGCAGCCGCGGCACCAGCCATTTGGAGGCAAAGGACGGCGGCACCGACAGGGTGACACGCTGCACAGCCGGTGCCAGCTTGTCTGTTGCATCCCGGATCAGGGCCAAGGCCTGCTGCACCGGCGCGTGGTAGCTGCGGCCGGTATCAGTCAGCGTCAGCCCGCGTGCATGGCGGTGGAACAGCTTGTGGCCCAGGTCCGCCTCCAGCCGCCGCACCTGCTGGGCCACAGCGCCTTGGGTCAAGTGCAGCTCTTCAGCCGCCCGGCCGAAATTCAGGTATCGGGCGGCGGCGTCAAACATTCGCAGGGCATTGAGGTTAGGCAGGCGCATCCGGGTCAGCCAGTAGTTTTTCTACAGTCTGGCGCGATGAGACATGATTGGTCAAGCGGTGATTGAACCGACATCCTTGGGGCCAAGAAAAGGAGTTCCAGAATGACCAAAGTTGCACTTTTCACCGCTGCAGGCAGCGGCATGGGCGCAGACGCTGCCCGCCATCTTCACGAGCAGGGATATGAAGTCGCGATCCTGTCTTCATCCGGCAGGGGCGAGGCCCTGGCGCAGGAGTTGGGCGGAGTGGGGCATACAGGCTCTAATCAGGAGCAAAGCGACCTTCAGGCGCTGGTGGACAAGGCGATGGAACGCTGGGGCCGCATCGATGTGCTGGCAAATTCCGCGGGCCACGGCCCTAAGGGTGATATCATGGAAATCAGCGATGACGACTGGCATCTGGGGATGGAATTCTACCTGATGAACGTGATCCGCCCGGCGCGCCTGGTGGCACCCATCATGGTGGCACAGGGCAAGGGATCGATCATCAACATATCGACCTTCGCGGTGTTTGAACCGGATCCGCTGTTCCCGACCTCCGGTGTGTTCCGGGCCGGTCTGGCGAGCTTTACCAAACTGTTTGCCGACAAATTCGCCGCCCAAGGCGTGCGGATGAACAATGTGCTGCCGGGTTTTATCGACAGCCTGCCCGAAACCGAGGACCGCAAGGCCCGTATTCCGATGGGCCGTTACGGCACCTCGCGTGAGATTTCTGCGCTGATTGCCTATCTGGCTTCGGAAGATGCCGCTTACACCACTGGCCAGAACATTCGTGTCGACGGGGGGCTGACACGTGCAGTCTGACGCTCAGGTCCTGCCCGGAAATACCGAGGTCAATCCGGCCTTTTTATTGAAATGGGCCGCGTCCATCGTACAGATCCTTGGCTATTCTGCCACCGCTTGGGGGCTTCACCCCTGGAACATCTATCTGTTCCTGGCCGGGCTAACAGGATGGTTCCTGGTTGGCGTTTTGTGGAATGACCGGGCAATTATGCTGATCCATGCTGTAGCGCTTGGCGCGATGATTGCAGGTATTTGGTCAAGTTAGAGCCAATTATCCGCCCTTGGGATCAATCATCGGCTTAGCCTTGCCGCGCTGCAGGCCAAGCCGGTGCTCGCGCCAGATCACCAGAACATTGCCGGCAATGACCAGCATTGCGCCGGCCAGCATCACCAGCGTCGGCCATTCTTCGAACCAGACATAGCCAATGACGATTGCAAAAATCATTGAGGCATAGTCATAGGGCGCCAGCATCGACGCAGGCGCAAAGCGGTAAGAAGAGGTGACCAGGATTTGCGCCACCCCGCCGACCAGCCCGGCGCTGACCAGCAGCGCGGCGGTTTGCGCATCCGGCATGGTCCAGCCGAACGGCGCGGTGAGCAGCGCCAGGGCAGAGGCGGTCAGCGAGAAATAGAACACGATCGCCGCAGTGTGTTCCGATTGCACCATGCGGCGGATGTGGATCTGCACAAAGCCGCGGGCCACCGTCGCCCCGACCACCAGCAGCACGCCCAACATGGCGCCGTCGCTCATATCCCCGCCAAGCCGCGGCCAGATCATGATCATCACACCCAGTAAACCGATCGCCACTGCGGAAATCCGCACCAATCGGATCGTCTCTCCCAATAACAGCGCCGCCAGGATCAGGGTGAAGATCGGCGTGGCATAGCCGATGGCGGTGACCTCGGGCAGCGGCAGCAGTGCCAGCCCCATGAAGGTCATCCCCATTGCCGACGTTCCAACAAGGCCGCGCCACACGTGAAACATCGGCTTTTGGGTGATCAGCCCGTGCCGCAATTCTCCGCGCATGGACAGCCAGACCACAATCACTGGAATTGCAAAAAACGACCGGAAAAACACCGCTTCCCCTGCTGGCACATGCTCGGATGTCGCCTTGATGATGCCGGACAGAGCAGTGAACAGGGCAATTGCTGTCACCTTCAGGAGAATCGCCAGCATAGGTCGATGCGATGTTAAGGATTTCGCCATGGCGTGAACCTGCGCCTATGTGCTGCAAAGATCAATGATTTGATTCCAGGTGGGGAGAAGGTGTAAATGGCGCCGGTTTAGACAAGAGCCGCCGATGTACGATGCCAACCACCTGATCCATCAGGTCACTACCTGTACCGCTCCAATTGCCTTCCCATAAGACACGAGAACGTGAGGCAAACCGCCCTAGTGAGGAAATGGGCGGGTGGTCGGCCCGCGTAACGGCTAATTGTGAAGCGGTGCATGCATTTTCCCGGCCCAAGAAGCCGCCAGTCGTATTCAGCGTTGAAGAGGTGTCCGATCTGCTAATAGGCCGCACCGGGGCCGGAGCTCTCGTTCCGCGCGGTACTCAATTCAGGCAACCTTAAAGAGTTAGCGCCGATCCTTCGCGCAGAACGTTCAGCGCCGATGGAATGCCTGAAATTGCGTGCGCTTCTATCATCTTGGACACGGGTTCCTGATAGAGCGCGTATGTCGAGTGGTGAACAGGCAAAATCAGGCCCGCTTTGAGGCGTTCCGCGAATTCTACAGCTTGATGACCAGTCATCGACAACTGGCCCAATGCCCCATTTGTACCAACTGCCCCAATATGAGGTATCAGCAGATCAGGCGCCGGAAACTGTTGAACTGCCGCCTGCACCGGGTCTGCCATGAAAGTGTCTCCGGCCCAATAGATATGACTCGCCTTGCCGCGAATTGTCGCTTGCAGCCAGTAACCATTCCCAAGCCCGAGAAAGTCGGAAATGCCTGTGTTGAGCGAGTGGACTGCAGGAATAGATGTAATCGAAACCTTTGTATCGCCCCGCCTGAAGGCGCGGTTTTCTCCGTGGATCAGTGCCTGAGCTGCAAAACCCTTCTTGGTGAGCGCGTTTACATCTTGCACGGAACAGAGAACGGGGCCATTGGCGCCAAGCCATGCCTGTGCTTTCTGGTCGAAATGGTCCTCGTGCGCATGGCTGAGCAGCACAACATCGTACTCCCGCATCGCCATGCCTGGGAATGGTGTAAGCCGTTCGTGCATCTTGATGTTCGGACCTGTGGACAGATCGAACATTTCATTTGGGTCCCCCATCTCAAATGCCTCGGTCCCGTCACCCAGACATGGGTCAGTGAGAACACGAATATCGCCGATGCGGAGTTCCAGCATGGCACCTCCAAGCCAGCGGACGGTAACATCAGATGCAGAAATGCCAGCTGCGGAGGAAAGTGGCGTGAGAGCGGCACTTGTTGCGGCGACCGCGCCAAGTTTGAGCAGATCTCTTCTGTGCATTGTCATCTCCTTGCGTTTCTTCGTTGACCTATTCCAGTTTCTCACCACACATAACCAACGGAATATTGAATTCATTAAACGGATAATCTGAATGGTGTCAGATCTGCGAACTCTGGAAACTTTTGTAGAAGTAGCTGACTGCCTCAGTTTCGCGGATGCTGGACGCCGCCTTGGGCTGCCTGCCGCGACGGTGACTACAAGAATCAAATCACTTGAAGCTCAACTCGGTGTGCGCCTGTTCGACCGCTCGACTCGAACAGTTGCCGTGACCGCAGAAGGTCAGATATTTTTGGCGCATAGCCAGATAGCTTTGCACGAACTTATGCTGGCACACGAAGCCGTTGGCGCGGCACAAGAGGCCACCGGGCAGGTACGTGTGTCAATCCCGGCAGCTTTCCCGATGGCACAGTTTGCTGGGATCACCGGCAGGTTCCGCTCCACCTATCCAGACATCTCAATCAAAGTCCACGTGGATGACCGGCCGGCGTCCTTCATTGAAGACGGGGTCGATTTGGCGTTGCGGGGTGGGGCGCCTGGAGGCGACGGCCTAATAGCGCGGCATTTGAACGACACGGAAGTCATCTTTGTCGGCCCGCCAGGGCGGCTCGGGGACGACAGCCTTCCCGTGTTGCGGCCCTTGGCAAAACGTTTTGGAGCTAAGGACAAGCTGACCGGCCTTTCCACGCGCTCCTTGCAACTTTCTCTCGCATTTGTAGCAAGTGGCCAAGCTCGAGCGTACCTTCCCCGATCGATTTGCGAAGTAGCATTGGCTGCAGCACAAATGGAAGAAGGCATCGGACCAGATGGGCCGCAAGCTCCGCTGCCGCTGTTTCTTGTGTATCACCACAAGCAACACCAGCCCAAAAGGGTTCAGCTCTTCAAAGATGTTCTCATTCAGGAA